>NZ_JBMOWY010000032.1:0-166336 GCF_049310345.1 Stenotrophomonas sp. GZD-301
GCCTTCCTGGTGCTGGATGCGGACTATCCTTCGGCCCGGTTGCGCTACATGCTCGATAACGGCCGCAGCGGTTGTCTGCTGCGGCAGGGGGCGGTGCCGGCGCTGGAAGCGGCGCAGGTACTGGACCTGGACGCGCCGGACACCGACCGCCTGGGCGAGGTGGGTCCGGTGGTCGACGGGGCGGTGTCCTCGATACTGCACACCTCCGGTTCCACCGGCGAGCCCAAGGCGGTATCGCTGCCGGTCAGCGGGCTGCTCCAGCACGCGCTGCGCATGCAGCAGCTGTGGGGGCTGGGCCCGGATGACCGCGTGCTGCAGTTCAATGCACCGGCGTTCGATGCGTTCCTGGAAGAGGTGTTCAGTGCGCTGGTCAGCGGTGCGCGCCTGCTGCTGCCGGCGCAACGCCTGCTCGACCCCCGGCAGTTCTGCGCGTACGTGCAGGCGCACGCGGCGACCATCCTCGACCTGCCCACTGCGTACTGGCACGCGCTGACGTTCCAGCTGGACGAGGCTGGCGCCGAATCACTGCGCAGTGTGCGTTCGGTGGTGGTCGGCGGCGAAGCGGCCTCCGCTGATGCGGTACGGACGTGGCTGCGGCTGTGCCCGCAGGCGGCCTGGACCAATACCTATGGCCCGACCGAGGCCAGCATCTGCGTGCTGGCCGATACCCAGCGTACGGCGCCGGACGAGGCTGCGATGCCCTTCGGCCCACCGCTCGGCGCTGCCCTGGCCGGCAACCGGGTGCATCTGCTCGACGAGGCATTGCGTCCGGTACCGGACGGGGCGCCGGGTCAGCTGTACATCGAGGGCAGCGGTCTCGCCTACGGGTATGTCGGTCGCTCGGCCGCTACCGCCGAGCGCTTCCTGCCCAATCCCTTTGGCGCAAACGGCAGCCGGCTGTACGCCACGGGCGATCTGTGCCGGCGCGATCTCGGCGGCCAGCTGCTGTTCCTGGGCCGCAGCGACCGGCAGGTCAAGCTCAACGGCCACCGCATCGAACTGGGGGAGATCGAGAAGGCCCTGCTGGGTCTGGAGGGTGTGACCAACGCGGTGGCCGGCGTGCAGCGCCAGCCGGGTGCCGGTGATATGGCCTATGCCTGTGTCTCTGTCGACGCCGACACCGACGTTGATGCGGCCGCATTGCTGGCTGCTCTGCGTCAGCGCCTGCCCACCTACATGGTGCCCAGCCGTCTACTGGTCGCGAGTACTGTGCCTTTGACGGTGTCGGGCAAGGTCGATCACGCGGCCATCCTGGCTGCGCTGTCCGGGCAGGGACCTACGCACGCCCACCGCACGCCGCACACCGCGTTGCAGCAGGCGGTCGCCGCCCTATGGGAGGAACAGTTCCAGCGAACTCAGATCGGCCTGGACGACGACTTCTTCTCGGTCGGCGGTCATTCGATCGCGGCGATCCGCTTCATCGCCCGATTCAACGCCTTGTTCGCTGCCGATGTCGCCCTGCTCGGGCTGCTGGATCATCCGCAGCTGGAGGCGTTCTGCCGCCACGTTGATCCACACGGTGTGCTTGAGGAGCGTGCGCACGCACAGCCGCTATCGACGGGTATTCCACTGCCGGCGACGGCATCGATGCCCGTGCACCACGGTGATGAGGGCCCGCTGTCGTTCGCGCAGTCGCGGCTGGTATTCCTGCAGCTGCTGGATCCTGCCTCCAGCCAGTACAACATGCCGTACGCGTACCGCGTCGACGCCGCGCTGGACGTGCCGGCGCTGCGCCAGGCGCTGGAGTGGCTGGTGGAGCGCCACGCCATCCTGCGCACCGGCATCCACCTGGTGGACGGCGAACCGGTGCAACGGATTCATCCGGCCGGCGATGTGGAGCTCGGTGAACACGATCTGCGTCATCTTGCCGCCGCGGACGCCGAAGACGTTCTGGCGGCAACGTTGGAGCAGCGCATCCGCGTCCCGTTCGGGCTTGCACAGGGATGCATGCTGCGCAGCGACGTGGTGCTGATGCCCGGCCGGCAGACGGTGCTCCTGCTCAACCAGCATCACATCGCCAGCGATGGCTGGTCGATGGGCATCGTGATCGGCGAACTCTCCACGGCCTATGCTGCCTTTGCCCGCCACGGTCGTGCACCGGCATTGCCACGCCTGCCATTGCGCTATCTCGATGTCGCGGTGTGGGAGCGCAGCCAGGTGCGCGATACCGATGATGCGCATGCGGCCTACTGGTACCAGCAGTTGGCCGACGGGCAGGACATTGCGACGTTGCCGCTGGATCGTCCGGCCACCGATGCCCCGACCGGTGAAGGCAGCACAGTGATGCTGGCGTTGCCCGATGCGCTTGCCGAGGCCCTGCGTGGTCTGTCGCGGGAGGAGGGGGCCAGCCGCTACGCCGTCGCCTTGGCCGGCTTCGCTGCCTGCCTGGCACGCTGGACCGGGTCGCGGCAGGTCAGCGTGGGAACGCCCAGCGCAAACCGTGAGGATGTGGCGACCCATCCACTGGTGGGCTTCTTCGTCAACATGCTGGTGATGCGGCTGGACGTGAACGAGGCCGGCAGCTTCCGCCAGCTGATCCGGGCGGCCAAGCGCGTTTCACGGGAAGCCCAGGCACACCAGAGCGTGCCGTATGAACACCTGGTGGAGCGTCTGCCGCCTGAGCGGCGCATGCAGCGGTCGGCGTTGTTCCAGGTTGTGTTCTCCTACGAGACGGCGGACGAGGTCAGCCAGCCGATCCAGTTCGGAACGCATACTGCAATGATGGAGGCGCTGCCGCATCAGAGCGCCAAGTTCGACCTCACCGTCAATCTGGCCGACACCGGCAGCGCCCTGTTGCTGGTGGTCGAGTACGCCTCTGACGTCTTCGCGCATGCACGCGTTGAAGCGCTCTGCGCGCAGTACCGCGACACGCTCGGTGAGCTGCTGGCCGCACCGGATGCACCACTCGCTGCGCTGTCCGCGCCGGTGCCATTGCAGGAGGCGCTGCCGGAGGCACGGCACAGCACGGCGAAGCTGTTTGCGCGGCTGCAGTCGCATCCGCCGCAGGCGATCGCCTTGCAGGGCGAGACCGTGGTGGACTACGCCACGCTGCTGGCCCGGGTGGAGCGGCTGGCGCTACGCCTGCAGCAGCGCGGGCAGGGGCCGGGCGCTGCGGTGGGACTGTTGATCGAAGACCGCGCCACGCTGATCGTGGCGATGCTGGCCTGCCTGCGCGCCGGCGCAGCCTTCCTGGTGCTGGATGCGGACTATCCTTCGGCCCGGTTGCGCTACATGCTCGATAACGGCCGCAGCGGTTGTCTGCTGCGGCAGGGGGCGGTGCCGGCGCTGGAAGCGGCGCAGGTACTGGACCTGGACGCGCCGGACACCGACCGCCTGGGCGAGGTGGGTCCGGTGGTCGACGGGGCGGTGTCCTCGATACTGCACACCTCCGGTTCCACCGGCGAGCCCAAGGCGGTATCGCTGCCGGTCAGCGGGCTGCTCCAGCACGCGCTGCGCATGCAGCAGCTGTGGGGGCTGGGCCCGGATGACCGCGTGCTGCAGTTCAATGCACCGGCGTTCGATGCGTTCCTGGAAGAGGTGTTCAGTGCGCTGGTCAGCGGTGCGCGCCTGCTGCTGCCGGCGCAACGCCTGCTCGACCCCCGGCAGTTCTGCGCGTACGTGCAGGCGCACGCGGCGACCATCCTCGACCTGCCCACTGCGTACTGGCACGCGCTGACGTTCCAGCTGGACGAGGCTGGCGCCGAATCACTGCGCAGTGTGCGTTCGGTGGTGGTCGGCGGCGAAGCGGCCTCCGCTGATGCGGTACGGACGTGGCTGCGGCTGTGCCCGCAGGCGGCCTGGACCAATACCTATGGCCCGACCGAGGCCAGCATCTGCGTGCTGGCCGATACCCAGCGTACGGCGCCGGACGAGGCTGCGATGCCCTTCGGCCCACCGCTCGGCGCTGCCCTGGCCGGCAACCGGGTGCATCTGCTCGACGAGGCATTGCGTCCGGTACCGGACGGGGCGCCGGGTCAGCTGTACATCGAGGGCAGCGGTCTCGCCTACGGGTATGTCGGTCGCTCGGCCGCTACCGCCGAGCGCTTCCTGCCCAATCCCTTTGGCGCAAACGGCAGCAGGCTGTACGCCACGGGCGATCTGTGCCGGCGCGATCTCGGCGGCCAGCTGCTGTTCCTGGGCCGCAGCGACCGGCAGGTCAAGCTCAACGGCCACCGCATCGAGCTGGGGGAGATCGAGAAGGCCCTGCTCGGCATTGACGGAGTGACCAATGCGGTTGCGGGCGTGCAGCGCCAGCCGGGTGCAGGCGATATCGCCTACGCCTGCGCCGCCGTCTCCGGTACGGCCGATGCGTCCACACTGCTGGCCGTGCTGCGTCAACACCTGCCGGCCTACATGGTGCCCAGCCGCCTGCTGGTGACCACGGCGGTACCGCTGACGGTATCGGGCAAGGTCGATCATGCGGTGATCCTGGCGACCCTGGCCGATCAGGCACCCGACCAGACACACCGCGCACCGGAGACCGCGCTGCAGCAGGCGGTCGCCGCCCTCTGGGAGGAGCAGTTCCAGCGGTCGCAGATCGGCCTGGACGACGACTTCTTCTCGATCGGTGGTCATTCGATCGCGGCAATCCGCTTCATCGCCCGGTTCAACGCGCTGCTCAACAGCGATGTCGCCCTGTTGGCGCTGCTTGATCGTCCGCAGCTGGAAGCCTTCTGCCGCGAGGTGGATCCCGAGGGCGTGCTGGAGCACCGCGCACAGGCGCAGTCGCTGTCCGCCGGCCTGCTGCTGCCGGCAGTGGCAGCGGCGCCGGCATTGCCAGTGCACCCCGATGATGAAGGTCCGCTGTCGTTCGCGCAGTCGCGGCTGGTATTCCTGCAGCTGCTGGACCCCACCTCCACCCAGTACAACATGCCGTACGCGTACCGCATCGATGCCGCGCTGGACGTGCCGGCCCTGCGCCAGGCGCTGGAGTGGCTGGTGGAGCGCCACGCCATCCTGCGTACCGGTATCCACCTGGTGGACGGCGAACCGGTGCAACGGATACATCCGGCCGGCGATGTGGAGCTCGGTGAACACGATCTGCGTCATCTTGCTGCTACGGACGCCGAAACCGCCTTGGCGGCCACGTTGGAACAGCGTAGCCGCGTGCCGTTCGGGCTCTCACACGGGCGCATGCTGCGCAGTGACGTGGTCCAGATGCCGGACCGGCAGACGGTGCTCCTGCTCAACCTGCACCACATCGCCAGCGATGGCTGGTCAATGGGCATCGTGCTCGGTGAACTCTCCACGGCATACGCCGCCTTTGCCGAGCAGGGGCGCGCACCGGCGTTGCCACCCCTGGCGCTGCGCTACCTTGATGTGGCGGCGTGGGAGCGCAGCCGTGTACGCGTGGTCGATGACGCGCACGCGGCCTACTGGCATCAACAATTGGCGGACGCGCAGGAGGTGGCCATGCTGCCGCTGGACAGTCCGGCCACCGATGCGCCGACCGGCGAAGGCGGTACGGTGATGCTGGCGTTGCCCGATGCGCTTGCCGAGGCCCTGCGTGGCCTGTCGCGGGAGGAGGGGGCCAGCCGCTATGCAGTTGCCCTGGCCGGCTTCGCCGCATGCCTGGCCCGTTTGAGCGGGTGCCCGCAGATCAGCGTGGGCACGCCTACCGCAAACCGCGAGGATGCAGCCACCCATTCGCTGGTGGGTTTCTTCGTCAATATGCTGGTGATGCGGCTGGACGTGAACGAGGCAGCCAGCTTCCGGGACCTGGTGCGGATGGCCAAGCGTGTTACGCGGGAGGCCCAGGCGCACCAGGGCGTGCCGTACGAGCAGCTGGTGGAGCGGCTGACGCCCAGCCAGCGGATGCAGCGCTCGGCCTTGTTCCAGATCGTGTTCTCCTACGAGACGGCCGACGAGGTCAGCCTGCCGATGCCCTTCGGCGCGCATGCCGCCATCGTGGAGCCGCTGCCGCACCAGACCGCCAAGTTCGACCTCACCGTCAATCTGGTCGACACCGGCAGCGGCCTGTTGCTGGTGGCGGAGTACGCCTCGGACGTGTTCGAGCAGGGGCGCATCGAAGCGATCTGCGCGCACTACCGTGACACCTTGGACGCGTTGCTGGCCGCACCGGATGTTCCACTGGCGTCACTGTCCCCGCCGCAGCGGCTTCCGCAGGCGCTACCGGCGATGCACCATCGCACCGCCGATCTGTTTGCGTGGCTGCAGGCGCACCCGCCGCAGGCGATCGCCCTGCAGGGCGAGACCGTGGTGGACTACGCCACGCTGCTGGCCAGGGTGGAGCGACTGGCCGTTCGCCTCCGGCTGCGCGGGTTGGGGCCGGGCGATGTAGTCGGGCTGCTGATCGAGGACCGCGCCAGACTGATCGTGGCGATGCTGGCCTGCCTGCGCGCCGGTGCGGCTTATCTGGTGCTGGATGCGGGCTACCCGGCGGCGCGGCTGCGCTACCTGCTCGACAGCGTCCGTAGCCCCGTGCTGCTGCGCCAAGGGGCGGTGCCGCCGCTGACCGCGTCGCGGGTACTGGATCTGGACGCCGCGGATACCGACGGCCTCGGTGAACCCGGTCCGGTGGTCGACGGGGCGGTGTCCTCAGTGCTGCACACCTCCGGTTCCACCGGCAAGCCCAAGGCGGTCGCGCTGCCGGTCAGCGGGCTGCTCCAGCACGCGCTGCGCATGCAGCAGTTGTGGGGGCTGGGCCCGGATGACCGTGTGCTTCAGTTCAATGCACCGGCGTTCGATGCGTTCCAGGAAGAGGTGTTCGGCGCGCTGGTCAGCGGTGCACGCCTGCTGCTGCCGGCGGAACGGCTGCTCGACCCGCGGCAGTTCTGCCACTACGTGCATTTGCATGGGGCGACCATCCTCGATCTGCCCACGGCCTACTGGCACGCGCTGACGTTCCAGCTGGACGAGGCCGGCGCCGAATCACTGCGCAGTGTGCGTTCGGTCGTGGTCGGCGGCGAAGCGGCCTCCGCTGATGCGGTACGGGCGTGGCTGCGGCTGTGCCCACAGGCGGCCTGGACCAATACCTATGGCCCGACCGAGGCCAGCATCTGCGTGCTGGCCGATACCTGGCACACCGTGCCGGCCGACGATGCGCTGCCCTTCGGGCCGCCGCTCGGCACCGCACTTACGGGCAACCGGGTGCATCTGCTGGATGACACGTTGCGCCCGGTGCCGGACGGCGCGCCGGGCCAGCTGTACATCGAGGGCAGCGGCCTGGCCTACGGCTACGTCGGTCGTGCCGGCGCCACCGCCGAGCGCTTCCTGCCCAATCCCTTTGGCGCAAGCGGCAGCCGCCTGTACGCCACCGGTGATCTGTGCCGGCGCGACAGCCGCGGCCATCTGCTGTTCCTCGGCCGCAGCGACCGGCAGGTCAAGCTCAACGGCCACCGGATCGAGCCGGGGGAGATCGAGAAGGCCCTGTTGGGTCTGGAGGGCGTGACCAACGCGGTTGTGGGCGTGCAACGCCGGGAGGATGGCGACAACGTGCTCTATGCCTGCGTCGTGGCAGAAGGCACGGCCACGGTCACGTCGGTGCAGAGCGCACTGCGCAGCCGGCTGCCGGACCATCTGGTGCCGCCCGACATCTGGATCACCGGCGACGTACCGCTGACCGTCTCCGGCAAGGTGGACCACGCGGCGATTCTGGCCGGGTTGTCCGACCAGGCGCACACGGCTGCCCATCGCCCCCCCCGGACGGGGCTCGAACAGGTGGTTGCAGCGCTGTGGGAGGAACAGTTTGGACACGCGCAGGTGGGGCTGGACGACGCGTTCTTCGCGATCGGTGGACATTCCATCGCAGCGATCCGCTTCATCGCCCGCTTCAACGCGATCTTCCGCACGGAGCTGGGCCTTGTCGTGGTGCTGGACGCCCCGCGGCTGCAGGACTTCTGCGCGGCTGCCCAGGCCCAGGTACCCGATCCGGAGGCGTTGGAGCGGGACGCGCAGTTGCTGGTGAAACTCAATACGGAGTAGCGCCGCACTCCGATGCCGGTCATCGAAGCGGATGCAGCAGGTAAAACACTGTCAACCATCGAAGTCAACGAGGCAATCGCAATGGAACGAACGCTTTATCTGAAGGACAACGTGATGATGGAACCGCTGTTCAACGGCTGGTACGTGTGGCCGCTGTTGATCCAGCCGATCACCGCCTCGATGATCGTCACCAACCTGCATATGCGCATCATGGACTCCTACCTGAAGGCGCCGGAGCTGCACGCGGCGGCGGCAAAGAACCCGGCCATGCGCGGCGGGCCTTTCATGGACTACGAGGGGCCGCTGCAGGTCGTGCACGACCTGATTGCCGACACCCGCCGCCGCATGTCCTTCGCCGGCGAGATCGCCGACGCTGTCAAGGCGCTGGACGAGATGCTGCAGTCCGAGGCGCAGGGCTCGTCGCTGGAAGAGCTGTACCCGCGCGTACCCGAAGCGCTCAAGGGCTACGTGGAGCTGGGCTACGACCTGCACCACAACCCGTCCTTCCGCATGCTCGAAGGGGTGGCGTACCGCAGCAAGTACTACCGCGAGGATCTGCAGGGCCTGTCGCTGTCGCTGCTGGAAGGTGACCACCGGCCGTTCGTACTCAGCACGCCGCGGTTGAGCACGGACGACAACATCATGGTCGACCTGCCGTACCGCTCCAAAGACATCGACCGTCTGTTCGCGATGCGCGACCACGGGGACAGCGAGGCGTTCGTACGCCAGTTCGCCGAGTCCTACATCGCCGATCCGGCCAAGCGCGAGATGTTCTACGGCTACTTCACCGATGCCGCGCCGGCGCGCAACGCTGACCGCAACTTCAACGGGCCCGGCGTGCGCATCCGCTACTTCGGGCACGCCACGGTACTGGTGGAAAGCGCCGATGTGACCATCATGACCGACCCGGTCATCAGCTATGCACTCGACGGCGGCGTGCAGCGCTTCTCCTATGCGGACCTGCCGGATCGCATCGATTACGTGCTGCTGACGCATGCGCACCAGGACCATGTGATGTTCGAGACGCTGCTGCAGATCCGCCACCGCATCGGCACCATCGTGGTGCCGAAGAACGGCGGCGGTACGCTGCAGGATCCGTCCCTGAAGCTGATGCTCAAGACGGTGGGGTTCGAGAACGTGCTCGAGATCGACGAACTCGAATCGGTGCCGGTCACGGGCGGCGAGATCATGGGACTGCCGTTCTTCGGTGAGCATGGCGACCTGCATATCCGCAGCAAGCAGGCGTTCTACGTCAACCTGGAGGGCAGCAGCATGCTGTTCGCCGCCGACTCCAACAACCTGGAGCCGCGGCTGTACGAACATCTGCGCGACATCGTGGGCAACATCCAGCACATCTTCATCGGCATGGAGTGCGAAGGCGCACCGATGTCGTGGTTGTACGGGCCGCTGTTCACCCGCAAGGTCGACCGCAAGCTGGATCAGGCGCGGCGCCTGAATGGCTCCAACTACGAACGGGCACTGGATCTCGTGCAGAGCTTCTCGCCGGAGTCGGTCTACATCTACGCGATGGGCAAGGAGCCCTGGCTGACCTATATCTCCAGCATCAGCTACACCGAAGACTCGCTGCCCATCGTGGAGTCCAACAAGCTGCTTGCCGCCTGCGCAGAACGTGCCATCCAGCACGAGCGCCTGTTCGGCGAAAAGACCATCCAGCTCGCCTGATACCCGCCTTACTCCGGGAGATATGCCTTGAAGGCTCTTGTCGTGGACAACCTTAGAAAATCCTATTCCAGCGAGGCGGGGACCAAGCACGCGCTGGACGACTTCTCGTTTCACATCGACCGGGGCGAGGTGCTGGCATTGCTGGGCCGCAACGGTGCGGGCAAGACCACCGCGATCAAGGTGGTTGCCGGGCTGATCGTCCCCGACAGCGGGACGGTCCGCTTCGGCGAGGACGACAGCGCACGACGTGGCACCCGGCTGGGGGCCGTGCTGGAAGGCGGCAAGAACCTCTACCAGCGCCTCAATGCCCTGGACAACCTGGAGTACTTCGGGGCGCTGCGCGGGCTCGGCCTGCGTGAAGCGCGGCGCAAGGGCGCGGCGCTGGTAGAGCGGTTCGGACTGGGCGATGTGGCTCGCACCCCGGTCCGCATGCTGTCGCGCGGCATGCAGCAGAAGATCGCCATCGCGGTAGCGCTCGTACACGGTCCGAGCCTGCTGATCCTGGACGAACCCACCTTGGGTGTGGACTACGAAGGCACTCAGATCCTGTTGCAGCTGATCCGCGATCTGCGTGCCGACGGCGTAGCCGTCCTGCTGACCACCCATCAACTGGAGGTGGCCGAGCAGATTTCAGACCGCATCGCGATCATCCACGACGGCCGCAAGGTGGCCGACGCGCTTACCGACGCGATCAAGGCCGAGTTCGCTGGCGAAACCTACCGGATCGAGTTCCAGGGTCCGTTGGGCGCCGACACGCTCGCCGCACTGGAGGCGCTGAACGTGGAGGTCCTGGACCAGTCAGTGTCCTTTGCCGGCGAGCCTGCCCACGTGTATGACGTACTGGCGGCGCTGAGTCCGACGCCCATTCTGCGCGTGGTTCGTGGCGATTTCGGCCTGGATGCGGCCTACCGGATGTACACCCAGCAACTACCTTCCGCCCAGCCTGTCCGGGAGACCGTGCAATGATGACGCTGCTGATGGCCGAAACGCGCCGATCCTGGAAGCTGTTCCTGCGCTACCCCGCCGAGGCGATCGCGGTGTTCGCGATCCTCGCCCTGATGTTCGCCGGTCTGTACCTGGGGGCACGCTTCCTGGCCGGTGGTCAGGACTTCGGCACCCGCGTTGATTCGATCGTGGCCGGCTACATTGCCTGGATGCTGGTGCTGGGCATCTTCAGCGGCGTCGCCGGTGAGATCGAGCAGGAAGCCAAAATCGGTACGCTGGAGCAGGTGGTGCTCTCCGATCGCTCCTTCCTCGCGGTGACAATGGCGCGCGTGCTGGCCAATCTGTCGATCAACGTACTGATCACCCTGAGCGTGCTTGTCTGCATCCTGCTGCTGACCCGCTCCAGCTTCCATATCACCCCCGCGGTACTACCGTCGGTCGGACTGCTCGTCCTCGGCACGACCGGGCTTGGCTTGATGATGGGCGCGCTGGCCCTGCTGATGAAGAAGGCCACCGCGCTGATCGGGCTGAGCCAGTTCATGCTGCTGTTCCTGGTCTTCTTCCAGAAACGCGACGGCAGCGAGCAGACCCTGCAGTGGCTTGACTTCGCACCGCTGTCCTCGGCCGCGTCGCTGATGCGCCACATCCTGGCCACCGGCTACATGCCCACGACAGCCGACCATCTGATTCCCGCAGTGAACGCGGTGGTGTATCTGGCGATCGGCTGCGTGCTGTTCCAGATGGCCCTCCGCAAGGCCAAACGCAACGGAACCCTCGGACACTACTGATGATCATGGACGCCAAGGCATACCCAGGGAATGGCGCCTTCCAGTCAGAGGCCAGCCCGTTGCAGGGCGCGGCCGTCCCGCTGACGGCATGGTCGCCGCAGGAACGTAAACTGATCGCGGCCCATCGGGTCGGGCAACAAGCCGTCGTGCCGGCAGCCCTGGTGGTGACCCGCGTGCTCGACGTAGTTGCCCCGGCGGGCGCGGCCTGCCAGCTCGGTGGACTGGTGTTCCACGTCGGGATCGCCGAGGACGACGCACTGCAGGTGTCCTTCACAGGACGCACAGATGATGCGGCCACCAGCGTCCGCCTGTCACGTCTGCACGACGATGGCGACGCCACGCCCGCCGTGGAACTGGAGGCACTGCTGCTTGCCGGCGGCCGTGCGCCAGACCCGGCCGCCGCGGCACGGCGTGGGCCTGGCGACCCGATGGATGTCGGTGGCTTCTATCAGGACCTGGCGGACGCAGGAAACACGTTCCTGCCTGCGCTGCGACTGGTGACGGGCCTGTACCGGCAGGAGCAGCGGATCGAGGTCGACATCATGGGTCGGGATGCACCCGATGCCGCCTGCTGGGATGCATGCCTGCATGCGCTGCTTGCCTTGCCGGAGGATGCGCCGTCGTTGGCGCATGTGATCCAGTCGATCGACCGGATCGACGTCTGGGGACCGGTGCGCGGGACGTTGTCCGCCACCGGTTGGCTGCGGACCGCACACGCGCGTGGCTTCGTTGCCGATCTGCAGGTCCGCGACGTCGATGGCCAGGTGGTTGCCGAGGCCGTCGGTGTCACCTACGCGCGTCTGGCGCAGCGCCGTCCGACGCTGTCGGTGGCCGGCAACATCAGCCTGGAACCGTTCCAGGAAGCGTTCGATCACCTCGCGCAGGGGGCCGGGCTGTGCGTTCGTACGGCCGGGTTCGACCAGGTGCACCAGACCCTGCTCGATCCGGCCGGTGTGGCGGACGCGCCGGAATGCAGTGAACTGCTGCTGTTGGTTGACCTGTCGCAATGGGATACGCCCGCACTTGCCGTGCAGGGCGATGCGTGGCGGGAAGCGCGTTCGGCCGGTGCCGAGCCGGCGCTGCTGCCCAACCATCTGCAGGTTCTCGGGTTGAACCGCTACGAGACCGATTACCTCTACGAGGAGATCTTCGACGACCGCAGCTACCTGCGTGACAACATCGTGCTCGAGGACGACGATGTGGTGCTGGACATCGGTGCGAACATCGGCCTGTTCTCGCTGCACATGCTGGACCTCAACCCCAGCGTGCGGGTACTGGCCTTCGAACCATCGCCGGTGACGGCGGCAGTGGCGCGCGCCAACCTGGAGGGACGCGGCCGGGCCACTGTCTTCCAGCAGGGCGTGGCGGAGGCGCAAGGGAGTGCGGTGTTCACCCACTATGCGACGTCCACCGTGTTCTCCGGCTTCCATGTGGACGCCCAGGAAGACCGGCGCGCCATTGAGCAGGTGATCGAGAACCAGCTCAGTGACGCGCATGTGGACGGCCAGCACGACAGCTATGTTGAAGACCTGGTGGCCCATCGTCTGGAAGGGCACCAGGTGGAGGTCGCGCTGACGTCGGTGTCCGACGTGATCGATCAGCACGGTCTTGCATCGATCGGCCTGCTGAAGGTCGACGCGGAGAAGAGCGAGGATGCGATCCTGCGGGGGATTCGGGCCGAGCACTGGTCGCGTATCCGCCAACTGATGCTGGAAGTGCACGATCAGGAGGGCACACGTACCGCGGAGATCATCGGCTTCCTGGAGTCGATGGGCTATACCGTGGTGCTGCGCGAGGAGGAAAAGCTCCGCCAGTCCGGGCTGGTCGCATTGAGCGCCACGCGTACCGCGCGTCGCGCCATGCCTTCGATCGGCCGCAACGCGCGCGCACTGCAGGCGCGTTGTGGCGAGCTGCTGACGTCGCTGCAGGCGTTCCGCGCGCGCAGCGCCACCCCCGTGACGCTGATTCTCGCTGCCAGTCATCCGGCCAGCGCCACCTCGGCGCACATGCGCCGCCAGTACCGCCACGTGGTGGCCGGCTTCCGGCGCGCGGTGGAAGCGCTCCCGGGCGTTGCAGTGGTGGCGCAGCGCGAGGTGCTGCACCGCTATGCCATGTCGCCCTCGGGAGCAGCATCTGCGCAGGTTGAGGATGCCGGGGTGCCGTTCCCGATGGAGTGGTATGCCGCCACCGCGATGTGGGCGCTGCGCGGCCACGCACAGCGTCAGCATGCGCTGAAGAAGGTGCTGGTGGTCGACTGCGACAACACCCTCTGGCAGGGACTGTGCGCCGAAGACGGGCCTCGAGGCGTCACCATTACGCCCGCATTGCGGCGCTGGCAGGCGTTCCTGGTGGCGCAGCGCCGCGCCGGCGTGATCCTGTGCCTGTGCAGTCGCAACGTGCCGGAGGATGTCTGGGCGGTGTTCGCGCAGCATCCGGACATGCTGCTTCGGGCCGAGGACATCGCACTGGCCCGGATCGGCTGGGCGCCCAAGTCCACGTTGATCGCCGAGATTGCTGCCGAGCTCGATCTGTCCATCGACAGCCTGGTGTTCGTGGACGACAACCCGGCCGAATGCCTGCAGGTGGGCAGCGCGCACCCGGGGGTGTCGTGCCTGGTCTTTCCGCAGCAGGCCGCACAGATCGACGCATTCTGGAGGCACACCTGGGGATTGGATCTGCTGCGGCGCTCTCCCGGCGGCACCGATCGTGTCGAGCTGTATCGGCAGGAGGGGGAACGCAAGGCGTTCCGGCGTGCCCACGGCGGTCTCGAAGCCTTTGTCGAGGGGCTCCAGCTGGTGGTCGAACTGGAGCGCATCGGCGCCGGGCATGGGGCGCGCGTGGCGGAGCTCGCGCAACGGACCAACCAGTTCAATCTGCATGCGCGCCTGCGCAGCAAGGAGGCGGTGACGGCATACCTGCAGCAGCCGCAGGTGCATGGCTGGATCGTCCGCGCGCGGGACCGCTTCGGCGACTACGGCGTGGTCGGTGCCTGCTACGGCGAGCTTGCCGGCGACGTGTTCGTGGTCGAGAACATACTGTTGAGTTGCCGGGTACTCGGCCGTGGCGTCGAGCAGCGCCTGGGGCAACTGCTGGCGGCGGCGTTGGAGGGGATGGGCGTCCGGCAGGGCCAGCTCCAGGCACAGCGCACCGTACGCAATGTGCCGGCCGCCAGCTTCTTCCTGGCCGTAACCGGCCAGGACGCCGGCGTGGGAACGGCAGGGTTCACCACGGCGACGTTGCGGCAGATCCCGCTGCTGGTGATCGCTGCGGATGCCGGCGCCGCTGGCAATGATGTCCCGGTGCCTACCGACAGCCCGGTGGCCGAATCCACCGCGCACTGGGATGCACGCTGGGAGCAATGGATCTTCGGCGTGTCGCACAGCGCAGCGGGCATTGCCGAGGCCATCTGGGGCGCGCGCGGCGACGCGGCGCAGGACGACACCGCCAGCCACACCGACACCGAGCGCGTGGTCTATGGCTTCTGGCGCGATGTGCTGGGGGCCGGGCCGGCGCGCCGCGAGGACGACTTCTTCGCGACAGGCGGAACTTCGCTGCGGCTGGTTCGCCTGGTCAGCGCGGTGAACCGCCATTTCGGCATCGCGCTTCGCCTGTCGGATCTATACGGCAATGCCAGCCTTGCGGCGCTGGGCGCGCTGATTGATGCACGGCTCAGTCGCCCGTCGCAACCCGTGGTTGCCATCGGCGACCGCGCAGCCGCCTTGGCCCCCACCCAGGAAGGCCTGTGGTTCATCCACACGCTGAATCCGGCGTCGCCGGCCTACCTTGCAGCGGTGGCGGTGTGCGTATCCGCCCCTGTCCACGCGGGTACGCTGCAGCCGCGGTTGCGGCGCCTGCTGCAGACCGATCCGGTGCTTGCCAGCCGCTACCGGCTGGACGGAGCGCGAACGGTGGTCGACGTCGACCCGGAGGCGACAGTGGACGTGGTGGAGGTCGATGCCACGGACTGGACGCTGGACCAGGTCGTCGCGCATGCCGGCACTGCATCGCGCCAGCCGATCGACCTGCAGCACGGGCCGTTGCTGCGTGCGCACCTCTATCGCTGGACCGCGTCGCGAACCGTGGTGTTGCTGGTGTCGCACCATCTTGTCGTAGACCTCCGATCACTGGAACTGATGCTCGGCCGGGTGCTGGACGAGGGCCGGGAGCCGCGCGAGGGGGCCGACCGTGGCGACTTCATGGACTTCGCCGCGGGCCACCGGGCTGCGCTGGAGGGCGACGCGGGGGAGGCGCTGCGCCGTGGCTGGGCACAGCGCCTTGCCGATCCGCCGCCACCGTTGCTGGAGCGCACGGCCGGCGGCGGGACATCGGGTCCGGCCGCATTCTCGGTCGCCACCGGCACGGTCGGTTCGGCCACGCTGCAGCGCCTGGTCGAGCGCTCGGCGACGTTGCAGACCAGTACGTTCCTGTTGCTGTTCAGCGCCTTCGCCCGGCACTGCGCCACGGCGTTCGGCCGGGAGGAGTTCATTCTCGGTACGCCGGTATCGCTGCGCGATGACGACCGCCACGCAGAGGCGATCGGCAACTTCGTCACCACGCTGCCCGTCCGGGTGCGGATACCGGACGGGAGCCTCGTAGCGTTGCACGACGGGGTGCGCGCCGCGTTCATCGACGCACTGCGCGGCAAAGCGCTTCCGCTCCATCACATCAGTCAGGGGATGGGCGGCGGACGCAGGCGGGTACCGCTGGTGCAGGTGCTGTTCTCCTACCACGCCGACGAGGCCGGCCTGCCGATCCAGCAGTTCTGTGACCACGGCCAGTTGTCCGCGCCGTTCCGGCTGGGCGAAGTGCCCTGCCAGATGCTGGGCCTGCACCAGCAGGTCGAGCAGGTGGAGCTGGCGTTGGAGACCTTCGCCTGCGACCGGGGGCTGGGCCTCAACCTCAAACACAGCCAGGCGCACCTGGACAGTGCCCGCGCGCAGCAGTTCCTGCAGACGTTCATCGGTGTGCTGGAGGCGATGGCGGCCGAGCCCGAACCGCGTTGAAGGAACAGGTGATGCGGTATGCTCAGGCAGGCCGGTGGCACGGGTGGCGTGTCACCGGCCGACAGCTCAGCAGCCCGGCCCCCGCGCGGCGGCCGCGTCGCGATGCCGCTCGCGATAGGTCGTGGGGCTGAGCTCGGTCTGCCCACGGAAATGGCGGCGGAACGATTCCTGCGAACCGAACCCGGCCTGCTCGGCGACCCAGTGCAGCGGGCGGTCGGTGGTTTCCAGCAGTTCGCGCGCGAAGGCCACGCGCTCGCGGATCAGCCAGTCGATCGGTGACAGACCGGTCGCGTCGAGGAACTGCCGCTGCAGCGTGCGCTGGCTGAGGGCCGCCTGCTCGGACAGGCTCTTCAGCGAGTGCTCCTCGCGCAGGTTGCGGCGCATCCATTCCATCAACCGCGCCAGCCGCGTCGGCTCGCCTTTGGGGATGGAGCGCACCACGCGCTGGCTGCGTTCGGCATCGCGCCACGGGGCCAGCACCAGCCGCTCGGCAACCAGGTTGGCCACGTGTGCGCCGTAATCCTTGCGCACCAGGTGCAGCATCATGTCCATGCCGGTGGCCGAGCCGGCGGAGGTGACGATGCTGCCGGTATCGACGTAGAGCACGTCCTCGCGCACGGTGATGGCCGGGAAGTCGCGGGCGAGGGTGTCGGTGAGGCGCCAATGGGTGGTGGCGCTGCGGCCATCGAGCAGCCCGGCCCACGCGAGTACGAACGCGCCTGAGCAGATCGAGGCGATACGGGCGCCACGGCCGTGCGCGCGGACCAGGGCGTCGAGCAGCGGCTGCGGTGGGCGCTCGGCGGGGGTGCGCCAGCCCGGGACGATGATGGTGTCGGCGCGATCCAGTGCATCCAGTCCGTGCGGCAACTGCACGTCGGCGCTGCCCAGCATGCGCAGTGCACCGGGTTCGGCGGCGCACAGCAGGGTGGTGTACCAGGCCACCTCCAGCTCGGGACGGACCGGCGCGAACAGGCCCACGGCACAGCCGAATTCGAACAGGCCCTGGCCGTGGCAGGCCACGATGGCGACGGTGGGCGGTGCGTGCGGGTCGTGGGGAGAGAGCATCCGATGATGCTAGCGGGGTGTCGGCAGCGGGGCAGCGCCCGGCGCGAATGACGTCATTACCGGCGGTCATGTGCGTGGCGCGATGTTGCGGCTGCGTGACGCGTGGCCGGCTGTTGCGAGGGGCGAACAGGCCCTTGAATGGAGGCCTGTTCATAACGGACTACCCGATATGCCGCTGTCGTCCCTGTCGCGATGTTGCCGGCGCGTGGCGCCTACGCCGAATTCGAGCTGAAGCCCTGCGACATGCCTGTCGTGGACGTGACTGTCCTTCTTCCTCCAAGAGCCCCCATGCCTTCTGCCCTCCGCTCCCTGCCCACGGCACGCGTGCCGACGCTGTCCTCCCTTTCCCTTCTGATCGCGCTGAGTCTGGCCGCCGGCGGCGCGCAGGCCGACAGCCCCGGGGCGCCGCCAGACGCGGTCGCCAGTTCCGCCAGTACGGCGGCCTCGACACTGGATGCCGTGGTGGTCACCGGCTCGCGTACCAGCAACCGCACGGTCAAGAACAGCTCCACGCCGATCGATGTGGTGTCGGCGGAGGACCTGGTCGCCACCGGACAGGCCAACCTGCTGGAGGCGCTGCAGCGCGCCCTGCCGTCGCTGAGCCAGATCGGCGGCTACCAGAGTGACCAGGAGAGCCTGATCCGCGGCTACCAGCTGCGCAACCTGTCGCCGGGCTACACGCTGGTGCTGGTCAACGGCAAACGCCGCAATGCCAGTGCATACGTGAGCGGCGCCAATGGCGGCGGCTATCCGGGCCATGCGTGGACCGACCTGGCGTTGATTCCGGTGGCGGCCATCGACCATATCGAGGTGCTGCGCGACGGCGCGTCAGCCCTGTATGGCTCGGATGCGATCACCGGCGTGATCAACGTGATCCTGAAGTCGAACGCGCACGGCGGCGATGTGTCGGTGGAAAGCGGGCAGAGCATCGACGGCGATGGCAGCCGCACCAGCGTGCGTGCCAACGTCGGCCTGCCGTGGGGCCAGGACGGCTTCGTGAACCTGTCCGGCGAGAGCACGCGGCAGCATCACGCGATCCGGACGCGTCGCTACATCGATGGCTACCTCAGCTACCCGGCAATCGACGCCAACGGCAACCTCGTCGCACTGCGGCCCAACAACCGGCTGCCGCCCAACACCACGCCCAACCCGGCCGAAGCCACCCGCAACAACGAAGCCAACACCATCCTGAGCTCACCGTCGTATGCGCTGCGCGCCTTCGCGCTCAACGCGGGCCACGGCCTGGGCGAGAACGCGCAGTTCTACGCCACGGCCACGGCCAGCGACCGCACCGCGCAGGCGATCCAGAACTTCCGCCTGCCGGCGACGATCTTCGGCACCTACAAGGCGCCGAGCGTGCTCAACGTATGGCCGGACGGCTTCCTGCCGGTGCTGGAAACCAAGGAGAAGCAGTACACCGGCACCGCCGGGGTGAAGGGGCAGTGGGCCGGCTGGGAGGTGGACGCCAGCCTGACCGGCAACCGCAACACGGTGCGCACCTACACGCGCAACTCGGCCAACTTCTCGTTGACGTACCCGGGTGCGCCAACCGACTTCTACGACGGCAAGCTGGACTACCAGCAGGGCATCGCCAATCTCGATCTGCGCCGGAGCATCGAGGTGGGCGCCTTCGCCTCGCCGCTGGAGGTGAGCGCCGGGGCCGAGTACCAGCACGAGCGCTATGAGCGCGGGGCAGGGCAGTGGGAGTCGTACACCGGCTTCGGTGCGGCGGCCTTCGTGGGCTACTCCACCGCGGACGCGGTGGAGGCCACGCGCAACAGCAAGGCGGTGTACGTGGGCGCGGCGACCAATGTCACCTCTCGCTGGTACCTGGATGCAGCGGCGCGCTGGGAGGATCACTCCGACTTCGGCAGCGTCTCGACCGGGCGGTTGACGACGCGCTTCGATGTCACCGACGCCTTCGGCGTGCGTGCCACGGTCAGCAACGGCTTCCACGCCCCCAGCCTCGGCGCGCAGTTCTACCAGGCCACCGGCAGCTGCCCCTGCGGCACCACGCTGGTGGCACAGGTGTCCTCGCCGGCGGCGGTGGCGCTGGGGGCCACCCCGCTGCAGCCGGAGAAGGCCAACAACTACAGCCTGGGCGTCACCTGGGACCCGAGCGCGGCGTTCCATCTGGCGCTGGATGCGTACCAGATCGACATCCGCGGCCAGCTCGGCCAGTCCAGCCAGATCGGGTACAACGCGCAGGATCCGAGCCGCATCACCGACAACAGCGGCACAGTGCTCAGCGCCGCGCAGAAGACCACCATCGACACGCTGCTCGGCACGGCGGGTATCAGCATCCTGCCCGGCGATGCGTTCTACGCCAGCTACTTCACCAATGTGGGCAACACCCGCACGCGCGGCGTGGAACTGACCCTGGAGGCCAACCAGCAGACCGCGTGGGGCGCGCTGCGCTGGAGCTACGCCGCCAACGTGGGCCGCACCACCATCCAGCAGGTACGCGACATTCCCGCCGTGCTGCAGGGCCTGCCGAACATCAACCTGCTGACCCGATCGAGCGAGTACGCACTGCGCTTCCGCACGCCCGCCTACACGCAGGTGGCGGGGCTGGGCTGGCAGAACGGCCGGTGGCGGTCGAACCTGGACGTCACCTATTACGGCCCGATCAAACGGCTCAACAACGGCGTGGCGTACAAGCAGCCGCCGGTGCTGGTCACCAACCTGTCCGGCAGCGCCGACCTGGGCGGCGGCTGGAGCGCGGCGCTGGGCATCAACAACGTGTTCGACAAGCGCACCCGCAAGGTGCCCGAGTACGCGCGCAGCGCCACCGATGTGGCCAGCATCGAGACCACCTGGGATACCGGCGACGTGCTCAGCACCATCGGGGCGTTCTGGTACGGGCGCATCCACTACCGGTTCTGAGGTTCAGGCCACACGCCGCCGGGCATGGCCCGGCGCTACATGGGAGCATTGCGATGTCATCTGCATTGAACGTGGTCGCGCTGATCGGCTCGCCGACCAGCTCGGCCAACTCGCGCACGCTGCTGCTGGTGCGCCATCTGCTGGAGGCGCTGAAGCAGCGGCTGCACATCGACGTGCATCTGGTGGAGCTTGCGCCCATCGCGCGCTCGTTGGGCCAGGCACTGGCGCGCGATGAAGTGGAACCGCGCATCGAACAGGCACTGCTGCGGATCGAAGCGGCCGACCTGCTGATCGCCGCCGCGCCGGTGTACCGGGGCTCGTATCCCGGTCTGTTCAAGCACCTGATCGACTTCATCGGACTGGAGGCGCTGGTGGATACGCCGGTGCTGCTGGCGGCCACCGGTGGCAGCGAGCGGCACGCGCTGGTGATCGACCACCAGCTGCGCCCGTTGTTCAGCTTCCTGCAGGCGCATACGCTGCCGATCGGGGTGTATGCCACGCCCGCCGATTTCGAGGGCGACCGGGTCGACAACGCGGCCCTGCTGGCGCGGATCGACCTGGCGGCGGCGCGGGCGGCGGGCCACCTGTTGCCGGCGGCCGTTCCGGCGCCGCTGCGTCGCATCGCCTAGGCGCGCGGCATGCAGCTGCGTCACCTTGCCTTCCTTACGCCCGGCAGCTATCGGCCGGAAGACCCGCGTACCGGTCTGGACGATGCGCTGGACCTGATCGCCTTCGCGGAGGCGCTGGGTTATGACGGCGCCTGGGTACGGCACCGGCACCTGGAGCCGGGCATCAGTTCGGCGGCGGTGTTCCTCGCCGCGGCCAGCCAGCGGACACGGCACATCGAACTGGGCAGCGCGGTGATCCAGATGGGCTACGAGTCGCCCTTCCGCCTGGCCGAGGATCTGTCCTTGCTCGATGCGCTGGCCGGTGGCCGTGTGCAGGTGGGCGTCAGTGCCGGGCCACCGCCGTTCGGCACGCTGCTGGGGCCGTTGCTGTTCGACGGCGACCCTGCGCAGTTCGACTTCTCGCATGCGCGCGTACAGCGCCTGATCGAGGCATTGAACGGCGCGCCGCTGGGCTCGGAGGAGACGCGCGTGGGTAACGCGGCGTCGCAGTACCGTCCCCGCCTCCAGCCGCATGCACCCGGGCTGGCGCAGCGGGTCTGGTATGGCGCCGGCTCGCTGGCGTCGGCCCGCTGGGCGGGCACGCAGGGCCTGCCGCTTCTGCTGGGCAATGTCAGCCGTGCAGAAACCCACGACGATTTCGTGTCGACCCAGCTGCAGCACCTTGCGGTGTATCGCCAGGCGCGCGCCGATGGAGCACCTTCGCGCGTGGCGGCAGGGCGCGTGCTGGTGCCCACCGATGGCGCCGACGCCGCAACCCGGCAGCGCCTGCTGGATTTCGCCGCGCAGCGGCAGGCGCGCACGCGCACGCCGCAGGGACCGCGGCGGACCCTGTTCGCCGCCGATGTGGTGGGCAGTTCGGCGCAGATCATCGCCGCGTTGCATGCCGACCCGGTCCTGCAGCAGGTGGATGAGCTGCGGGTGGAGCTGCCGTACGAACTGCCTGCCAGCGACTACCGCCGCATCCTGCGCAGCGTTGCCGATGAGATCGCACCGGCGCTGGGGTGGCGGCCGCGCGCGGTGGCGGCGTGACGCCTCCCATAACGGCAGGCCGTGTGCATATGCCCAACGCGCATTTGTGTGGCGGGATCCGACCGCCGATTGTCGATTTGCGCCGCAGGCGGCGCGCGCGGCTTCTCTAGCATCAAGGTTCCAACGGCGCACTGCTGCCGACCAAGACGAGGACAACTGCCGTGTCTGCACACCCCACCCACAAGCCGATCCTGTTCCTGCTGGATCGCGAATTCGAGGACGGCCAGCTGCCGGGCCAGCGCTTCTTCTGCCGGCACAGCCTGCTGCTGGAAGGTGCGTTGTCGAGCATCGATGGCCTGGACGCACAACTGGATGTCCGCCGGATCGGCTTTGCCCGGCCGCGACAGGAGGTCATCGCCGAGATCGGCGGGCACGACCAGTCGTTGCCCAAGCTGGTGCTGCCGCAGGGCGTGCACTCGGCACAGGCCAGTGGCGCGCATGCAGACCGCGAGGTGATCTCCGGCGCCGAACCCATCCTGGCGGCGTTGAACGGCCTGCTCGGCATTCCCGTGGCCCATCCCTGAGCGAGGCGATCCGCATGAGCTACCTGACCAGCGTGTTGGACAAAAGCCCGATCAGCGACGGCAGCACGCCCGAACAGGCGCTGCGCGACAGCCTGCGCCTGGCCCAGCACGCCGAGCATCTTGGGTATCACCGCTACTGGTTCGCCGAGCACCACGCCACGCCGCAGCTGGCCAGTCCCGCGCCGGAAGTGCTGGCTGCCTGGGTGCTGGCGCAGACGCGCCGCATCCGGGTGGGCAGCGGCGGGGTGATGCTGCGCCACTATGCGCCCTACAAGGTGGCCGAAGCCTTCAACCTGCTGGCCAGCCTGGCGCCGGGGCGGGTGGATCTGGGCGTGGGCAAGGCACCCGGCGGGTTGCCGGCCTCGACCGCGGCACTGGCGGCCGGGCGCGCGCCGGTGGGCACGTTCGAGCAGCAACTGCAGGACCTCGACGGCTTCCTGTCCGGCACCCTGCCTGCCGATCATCCACACGCATCGGCGCAGGCGCGCCCGCTCCCGCAGCACGCGCCCGAGCGCTTCCTGCTGGGGGCCAGCCCGCAGAGCGCGCGCCTGGCCGCCGAGCTGGGCTGGCGCTTCGTGTACGCGGCGCACTTCGATGGTGATCCGCGCAGCATCGAGGCGGCGTTCTCGGCCTATCGCGAGGTGTCCTCACTCGCACCACTGTTGGCGACCGTGGCGTTTGCCGCGCCCACCGCCGAGGCCGCCGCGCGGCAGCTCGGTGCACTGCGCATCTACAAGCTGCATCTGGCGCCGGGCCAGACCGTCAATCTGCCCAGCCCGGAGGCGGCTGCCGAGTACGCGCGGCAGGTCGGCGTAACCAGCTACCGCATCGAAGAAACCCATCCCAGCGTGCTGTCCGGCGACGCCACGCAGGTGCGGCGTGCGCTGGACGATCTGCACCGGCGCTTCGGCGTGGGCGAATTCATTCTCGATGCGCCGGTGGCCGATCTCGACGCGCGCCTGACCTCACTTGAACTGCTGTCGCCCGCGCCACGCGCGGCGGTGGCCTGACTCCCTGGAGACCGCCATGAGCAAGACCCCGCGTCCCATTCCGTTCGGCATCATGCTGCAGGGCCCCGGCAGCCACATGCATGCCTGGAAGCATCCCTCCAACGTGCCCGATGCCAGCGTCAACCTGCAGTACTACATCGATGTGGCGCGCACCGCCGAAGACCACGGCATCGCCTTCGGTTTCGTGGCCGATGGCCTGTACATCAACGAGAAGTCGATCCCGCACTTCCTCAACCGCTTCGAGCCGATCACGCTGCTGTCGGCGCTGGCGACGGCCACCACCAGGATCGGTCTGGCCGGCACTCTGTCCACCTCCTACAGCGATCCGTACACCGTGGCGCGCCAGTTCGCCTCGCTCGATCTGATCAGCGGCGGCCGCGCCGGCTGGAACGTGGTGACCTCGCCGCTGGAAGGCTCCGGCCGCAATTACGGGCGGCCGCATCCCGAGCATGCGCTGCGCTACCAGATCGCCGACGAGTACCTGCAGGTGGTCCAGGGGCTGTGGGATTCGTGGGACGACGATGCGTTCGTGCGCGACCGCGACAGCGGCACCTTCTTCGCGCCGGAGGCATTCCGGCGGCTGGACCACAAAGGACGCTTCTTCCAGGTGGAAGGACCACTCAACATCCAGCGCTCGCCCCAGGGGCAGCCGGTGATCTTCCAGGCCGGTGCATCCGATGACGGCATCGCGCTGGCCGGCAAGTACGCCGATGCGGTGTTCACCCATGCGCCGTCGCTGGAGGAAACCCGTGCATTCACCCAGAAGGTGAAGAACGCGGCCATCGCGCACGGGCGCAGTGCGGCCGACGTCAAGATCTTCCCCGGTATCGGCCCGATCGTCGGGCGTACCGCCGAGGAGGCCGAAGCCAAGTACCAGGCCATTGCCGCGCTGGCCACGCTGGACGACGCGCTGGCCTACCTCGGCCGCTTCTTCGACCATCACGATTTCAGCCAGTACGACCCGGATGCGGCGTTTCCGGACCTGGGCGACATCGGCGCCAATGCGTTCCGCTCGACCACCGACAAGATCAAACAGGATGCGCGCGAGCACGGCTTGAGCCTGCGCCAGGTGGCCCTGCAGGCGGTGAGCCCGCGGCCGACCTTCATCGGCACGGCCGAGCATGTGGCCGACGAGCTGATCCGCTGGTTCGAGGCGGGCGCCAGCGATGGCTTCATTCTTGGCTTCTCCGTGCAGCGCGAGGGCCTGGATGATTTCGTGACCCAGGTGTTGCCGATCCTGCAGGCACGCGGCTACCACCGCGGCACGCTGGAGGGCGGCACGCTGCGCGACCACCTCGGCCTGCCGTACAAGGCCAGCCGCCATGCCGATGCCGCGCCCCCCGCGCGCAAGGCCGGCTGAAGGACGCTGCCATGACCCTCCTTGACCGTCCTCCACTGGACACCACGGTGCCACGCGGCGTGCTGCCGGCGATTGCCGCGCGCATCGACGCGGCGATCGCGATCCGCCATGACCTGCACCGGCACCCCGAGCTGGCCTTCGAAGAGCACCGCACCAGCGCCCGCATCGCCGAGCTGCTGCAGCAGTGGGGCTACACCGTCACCACCGGCGTCGGTGGCACCGGCGTGGTCGGCACGCTGCAGCGCGGGCAGGGCACGCGCCGGCTGGGCCTGCGTGCCGACATCGATGCGCTGCCGATCCACGAAGACGCCGGGCTGGCCTATGCCAGCCAGCGCGAGGGACTGATGCATGCCTGCGGCCACGACGGGCACACCGCCATCCTGCTCGCGGCGGCGCATTACCTGGCCCATCACGGACGCTTTGATGGCACCTTGCACCTGGTGTTCCAGCCGGCCGAGGAAACCGGATCGGGCGCATCGAAGATGATCGACGACGGGCTGTTCGAGCGTTTCCCGGTCGATGTGATCTACGGCCTGCACAACTGGCCGGGCGTGCCGACCGGTCACTTCGGGTTCGTCGATGGACCGGCAATGGCCTCGGTGGACTGGGCGCGGCTGCGCGTGGTCGGCAAGGGCGGACACGGCGCCGAGCCACAGGGCAGCGTTGATCCGATCCTGGCGGCCGCGCATGTGGTGACCGCGCTGCAGAGCGTGGTGTCGCGCAATGTCGATCCGCGCCAGATGGGCGTGGTGACGGTAGGGTCCATCCACGGCGGCAAGGCCGCCAATGTGATTCCCGACGTGGTGGAGCTGACCCTGACCGTCCGCGCCTACCTGCCGGAGGTGCGCGACACGCTGCGCAGACGCGTGGCCGAGGTCGCACAGCACACGGCGGCCGCGTTCGGGGCACGCGCCGAGATCGAGTTCCCGCGCGGGTTCCCGAGTGTGATCAACCATCCCGAACAGACCGCGCTGGTGCGTGCAGTGGCCCGTGCCGGCTTTGGCGATGCGCAGGTGCTGGACGACTTCGCGCCCCGTACCGCCAGCGAGGACTTCGCGTTCCTGCTGCAGGCGCGCCCGGGCAGTTTCGTGTTCGTCGGCAATGGCGACAGCGCGCCGCTGCACAGCCCGCGGTATGTCTTCAACGACGCAGCGATCGCGCCCGCCGCCAGCCTGTGGGCGCGGCTGGCCGAGCACTACCTGGTGGAGGAACCGGCATGAGCGAGCAGTTCATCTACACCTCCGTGCACGACCCCCTGGCCAGGCCGCTCTTCGATGGGCTGGAGCAGGAGTACGACAGCCGCTATGCGGATGTACGGCGTCGTATCGGCGGCAGCGCCCGCGAGGAGCTGGAGCGCTATCCGGCCGAGGCGTTTGCCGCACCGGTCGGGGCGTTCGTGCTGCTGCTGCGCGATGGCGAGGCGGTTTCCGGTGGCGCGTTCATGCCACATCGCGATCCGGATACGGCCGAATTCAAGCGCATCTGGACGCTGCCGGGTCTGCGCCGCCAGGGCATCGCCCGGCGCGTCCTGCAGGAGCTGGAAGACCAGGCGGTGCGGCAGGGCTACCGGCGGGTGTTTCTGACCACCGGCTTCCGCCAGCCCGAAGCGGTGGGGCTGTACCTCAGCCACGGCTACCGTGCGCTGTTCGATCTGCAGGCCGATCCCGAAACCGTGGCCCACCTGCCGTTCGAGAAGCATCTGCCGTCTTTGCGGCCCGTGACGGCGGCAGCGACCACCGTCGCCCTGCACGGCGCATCGGCATGAGCACGCCGTCCACTGCCTTGCCCGGCGTTGCGGCCGCGCAACCGACGCCCGCGCTGCGCATCGTTCCGGCACGCCATCCTCTGCAGGCGATCGGCACCGTGCTCGCACTGGCCTTGATCCTGCTTGCGCTGCAGTCCGTGCTGGGCAACCCGCGCTGGGGCTGGGGCACCTTCGCCGAGTGGTTCTTCGCGCGGCCGGTGCTGGAAGGGCTCGCCCGTACCCTGTGGCTGACCGCGCTGGGCACCGGCCTGGGCTTCGCCCTGGGCACGGTGCTGGCGCTGGCGCGGGTGTCCGGCTCGCCGCTGCTGTCGGCGGTGTCGTGGGGCTATGTATGGCTGTTCCGCTCGATTCCGCTGCTGGTGCTGTTGCTGCTGCTCAACAACCTGGGCTACCTGTACAGCACCGTCGCGCTGGGCGTGCCGTTCACCGACATCACGCTGTTCTCGTACCCGACCACGCAGCTGATCGGCGTGTTCACCGCCGCCGTGCTGGGCCTGACCCTCAACCAGGCGGCGTTCTCGGCGGAAGTCATCCGAGGCGGCATTCTGTCGGTGGACCACGGCCAGTCCGAGGCGGCCGCCGCGCTCGGGCTGCCGCGTGGCCGGCAGATCCGCCGCATCATCCTGCCGCAGGCCATGCGTTCGATCCTGCCGGCGGCGTTCAATGATGTGATCGGCCTGGCCAAGAGCACCTCGGTGGTCTATGTGCTGGCGCTGCCGGAGCTGTTCTACACGGTGCAGGTAATTTACCGGCGCAACCTGGAGGTGGTGCCGCTGCTGATGGTCGCCACGGTCTGGTACCTGGTGATCCTGACTGTGCTGTCGCTGGCGCAGCGGCGCATCGAACGACGCTTCGCGCGTGGCCAGGTGCAGGGCGAGCGCAGTGTGTCGCGGTCGCCATCGCGCTCCACCCGGCGGTCGGGGCCGGCCCGTGCCTCGGCGCGCCCCTCGCTTGCCGCACCCGGGGCAGCCGGTGCCGGCGCCACGGTGGTGCTGCAGGGCGTGAGCAAGGCCTTTGGCGAGCAGACGGTGCTGGACGATGTGCATCTGGATCTGCGCGGCGGCAGCGTCACGGCGTTGATCGGACCGTCCGGTGCGGGCAAGTCCACGCTGCTGCGGCTGATCAACCACCTGGAGCGTGCCGATGCGGGCTTCGTCACCGTGGGCGGCCAACTGGTCGGGTACCGGCGCGAGGGTGACACGCTGTACGAGCTGCCCGAAAGCGAGATCCGCCGTCGGCGCGCGGATGTCGGCATGGTGTTCCAGAGCTTCAATCTGTTTCCGCACCTGACCGCGCTGGAGAACATCATCGAAGCGCCGATCGCCGTGCGCGGCGTACCGCGTGCGCAGGCCGAGCAGCAGGCGCTGGATCTGCTCGAGCGCGTGGGGCTGTCCGACAAGGCCGATGCCTACCCGCGGCAGCTGTCCGGTGGGCAGCAGCAGCGCGTGGCCATCGCCCGCGCGCTGGCGCTGCAGCCGAAGGTGCTGCTGTTCGACGAACCGACCTCGGCGCTGGACCCGGAACTGGTGGCCGAGGTGCTGGGTGTCATCGAGGAACTCGCGCGCTCGGGGACCACGCTGGTCATCGTGACCCATGAACTTGGCTTCGCCCGTCACGTCGCCGACCACGTGGTGATGATGGACCAGGGACGCGTGATCGAGCAGGGGACGCCCGGGCAGGTGTTCGACCATCCCCGCCAGCAGCGTACCGCCGACTTCCTGGCCAGGACGCTGTAGTTCTCCGCCGCCCACTCTCCGCAGGAAATGCCATGACCGCTTCACGCAGACGCCGCCTGTCCACCAGCACCGTCCTGATCGCCGCCGTGTTCGCCCTGGGTGTCGGCGGCATCGTCTACTCGCGGGTGGCCCAGCGCCCCGAGGCCGCCGCGCCGCGCAGCACACCGTTGGCCGGTGCCGATGCGCCGGCACTGGCGGGCACGCCGGACCCGCAGGCGCAGGCGCTGCTGCCGCCCGGTTTCCGCTTCGTCACGCCCGGCACGCTGACCGTGGCTACGCATCCGGCGCAGCTGCCGCTGGCCGACTACGGCGCCGACAGCCGCCAGATCGTCGGGGTCGAGCCGGACATCGCCCGGCTCATCGCCGATGGGCTGGGTCTGAAGCTGGTGCTGGTGCCGGTGGCGTGGCCGGATTGGCCGCTGGGGCTGCAGTCGGGGAAATACGATGCGGTGATCTCCAACATCACGGTGACCGAAGCGCGCAAGCAGAAGTTCGACTTCTCCAGCTACCGCTTCGATCTGCTCGGCATCTACACCCGCACCGACGGGCCGATCCAGACGATCACCTCGCCGGCCGATGTGGCCGGGTTGAAGGTGGTGGTGGGCGCCAGCACCAACCAGGACCAGATCCTGCGCGAATGGGACCGGCAGAACATCGCCGCCGGGTTGAAGCCGGTGGAATACCAGTACTTCGACGATGCGGTGGTGGGCCGCCTGGCGGTGATCACCGGGCGGGCCGACGTCTCCTTCGAACCCAACGCCACCGGCGCCTACTCCGCGCGCGACGGCAAGGTGCGTCGGGTCGGGCTGTTCCCCGGCGGCTGGCCGGATGCGGCCGCGATTTCGGTGACCACGCGCAAGGGCAGCGGGCTGGCCGACGCGGTCACCCACGCGCTCAACACGCAGATCGCCTCGGGTACCTATGCGCAGGCGCTGCAGCGCTGGAACGTCAGCGAGGAGGCGGTGGCACGCTCGGAAACCAATCCGCCGGGACTGCCGAACCTGTAAGCAGCCGGGCGTGGTGCGAGGCCCCTTCTACCAGCGCGCCTCAAGCGTGCGGAACGGCTGCTGCAGGCGCACGCCGTTGGCGTCGTAATCGCGCACCGCACGCCCATCCACACGCACGCTGGTCGGCCGCGTGCGTGTCGGCCACCACACGCGCACGGCGGCATCGCTGCGCAGGCCGGGGCCAAGGGTGAGGTGCAAGGCACCGTCGCGCTGCTGCGCCTGCAGCTGCAGGGTGCCGTAGGCGGTGGGCAGGCGGTCGATGGCGAGCCCGTCGCCAGCCACCCAGGCAGGTGGCGTGCCAGGCAGCAGCGACAGCGCATCGTCATCCTCGCGCATCAGCATGCCGAACAGCGTGCGGCCGTACTCCGCGCCGATCCAGGTATGCGGCATGTCGCCCAGATAGCGCGGGAAGCGCAGCCGCGAGTGCACCACTTCGGCCAGCACCTGCCATTCCAGCGGGCGCCGGTCGTGCAGCAGGCCCTGCAGCAGTTCCTCGGCGGCGGCGGGCTGGTCGAGATGGACGTAGCTGAGCACGTTGCGGATTTCGTAGGGCGTGTAGGCATACAGCGCGCCCGGCTGCGTGCGTTTGCGCACGTCATCCAGGTAGCGCGCGAAGGTGGTGCGCAGCGCCTCGGCCGGCAGCACGTCCTGCGCGCCGGTCGGGTCCAGGGCGATCGACACGCCGGTGGGATCGCCATCGCCGAGGTCGGCCGAGGACGGGATGAAGTCGATGCCCTTCCACGCGATCGTGGCGCGGATCGAGGCGGCCAGCGCATCGTGCAGGGCGGTGTACTGGGCGCGCGCCCACGCGGCGGTGTCGTGATCGCCGAGCGACTCGGCCAGCCACGCGCCGTCGTGCCAGCCTTTCAGGCCCCAGTAGTCGTCCCAGTAGCTGTGGGTAGGCGAGGGGTAGCCCTCATGGCTGATCGACGGCGCCAGGATGCCGGCGAAGCGCTCCGGCGCCGGCTGGCTCGCCATGTAGCCCGGCACCAACGTGCGCTCGCGCAGTTCCTGCAGGAAGCGGAGCGCGGCCTTCACCTTGGGCAGATAGGCGCGTACCGATTCGGGACCGCCATCGAGACGGGCCACGTCGGCCACCAGCGCGATGTACTGGCCCTGGCTGTCGTACTCGATGTCCGAGCCGAAACCGGTGTTGACGCTGCCATCGTCGTTGAGGATCGGCGAGACCAGGCCGTTGGGGTGAACGCCGTGTTCGCTGTACCAGGCCAGGTAGTCGCGCGCGACCGTTGCTTCACCCATGCGCAGCAGCACGGCCGAGGTCGCCATGCCGTCGCGGATGAAGGAGCGGTTGTAGTTGCGCGGGCCGGGCTGCATGGCCGGGCCGGTCTGGTTGATCAGCATGTAGGCGGCCTGCGCGCGCAGCATGTCCACCAGCGACGGATCGGGCAGGCGCAGACCGACCTGGCCGAGGCGCGCCTGCCAGTCGGCGGCGGTGCGGTTGGCGAACGTGTCGTAGGTGGCGTCCGGGTCGCGTGATGCATCGCCCAGATCCAGTGCCGGCGCGGCCGGCAGCGTGCCGTCGGCGGCCGCTGCTGCGGTTCCGAGTGGGAAGGCGACCACGACCGAGCGGCTGGCGCCCGGCGCGAGCTGGATGCGGTAGGCCAGCGCGGCGGCGGCCAGCCCATCGGCATCCTGCGCCTGCTGCTGGGCGGGCAGCACGCCACGGGCGATGGCCGTGGTGATCTCGCTGCGGCCATCGACGCCGAACGCGGCGGCACCGGCCGCATCGATGGGCGTCAGCGAGTTCAGCAGCGGGCGGCCGTTGACGCGCACCGCGCGCCCCTCCACCGCGATGGCGCGGATCGGCGACAGGCCGCCGTTCTGCCACGGCGGGTTCATCTGCATCGGTCGCACCGCCAGCGTCAGCGTACCGTCCACCGGCGCGGTGCCGGTGTTGCGCAGGCGATGGCGCACGAACGTCATCGGCTGGCCGCCGAGCGCGATCGCGAAGGCCTCGCTCTGCAGTTCCAGACCCGGCTGCGGCACCCAGCGGGCCGACGGCATCGGCTTCCAGCCGTCGCGCAGCGCATGTGCCACCGGCTTGTCCGCCGCACCGGCGGCATGGCCGTCAGCGTTGCGCCAGATCGGCTGCACCAGCGGCGCGCCCTTGTAGGCTTCGATGTTGCCGTACTCGTCGAAGATCGACTTCTGCCGCCCGGCATGCACGCCCACGGCGGTCCAGTAGGTCTGCTGCATGTGCAGCGAGGCGGGGAACAGGGCGCGCTGCGCACCGCTGGCGGCCGTCTGATACCGCTTCATCGGCGTCATCACCGCGGCGGGGCCGAGCAGGCGGAGACGATCCACGCCGGGTGCGTCGCCCTCGACCGTCAGCCGCAGCGCCGTGGCCATCACCGGCGTGGCGGCGGCCAGCCAGCTCTGTGCACGGCTGCCGGCCTGGGGATCGCGCGCCATCTCGCGCCAGTGGCCCTGCGCATCCTTCGCCTCCAGGCGTGCCGCGCCGTGCGCGCCGGCCCAGTCCACGGCCAGGCCGGTGGTCGACTGGGCGCGCGGCAGGGCAATTTCCAGCGTGTGCGTACCGCCATTGCCTGCAGGCACGGCGACCGCATCACCGCCCTGCCACAGCGCTGCGGCCTGGGCGGGGGAGAGGCCGGCCACGCGCGCCGTGGCGCGCGCATCGAGCGGCTCCAGTTCGAAGATCGACACGCCCCAGTCGGCGGTGCGCTCGGGGCTGGCCAGGCGCAGGTAACGTGCCGGGCGGGGCGCGAAGTACAGCGTTTCGATGCCGCCGAGCGAATCGCGCATGGTGTAGGCCGGCCGCCACTGCGTGCCGTCCAGCGAGGTCTGCAGGGTGTAGCCCTCGGGGTTGGAGACATCCCAGGTCAGTTGCGCGCCGCTGAGCGTGCTGGTCGCACCCAGGTCCACCTGGAACCAGTGGCCTGGGCTGAAGGCGCCGCCGGTGACGGTCTTCGGGTCGCCATCGATGAGATGGGCGACCGCCATTGCCGGCACCTGCTGCGAGGAGCTGCTGGCCTGCCACTGGCTGCGCGGTGGCAGTTCCTGGCCGATGGCGGTCGCGGCGAAGGCCAGGGCGGGAACCAGCAGGGCGCGCGCGATGCCGGCGGCGGGGCGGTGCATGTCGGTCCGGCGGTTGGTGGGCAGCCCCATCGATGCGCTCCTGGTTCCGCTACGCCCCGGCACTGGGGCAGGGCCACGCTAGCAGGGGCTGTAACCGTTTACATGACGCGTCGCAATATGCGCTGGCGGGGCGGTCAGGGGTCGGCCTGTGTGGCGACCGCTACGCCACCGCCGCCGCGATCTGCTCGCGCAGCCACCGATGTGCCGGATCGCGATGCACCCGCTCGTGCCACAGCATCACCATCTGGTACCCGGGAACCTCGACGGGCGCCTCGACCACGCGCAGCGCAGGATCGTTGAGGACCAGGCGTTCGGGCACCATCGCGACCATGTCGGTGCGCGCGAGGGTGCTGCGCAGGAACAGGAAGTGCGGCACCGACAGCGCGACCGTGCGCTGGGCACCGGCTTCCGCAAGCGCGTCGTCGGTGCTGCCGTGGAACCCGCCGCCCTGCGGCGAGACGATCACATGCTCCAGCGCGCAGAACTGCTTGAGCGTCGGGCGTCGCTTGAGGCGTGGGTGATCGCGGCGGCCGGCCAGCACGTAGCGCTCGGTGAACAGCGGCCGATGGTGCAGGACCGGCGGTGCGTCTGCGGCGATATGGAAGGCCAGGTCGATCTCGCCGCGCTCGGCGCGTTCGACCATGCGCTGCGGCGCCAGCTCGACCACGGCCAGCCGTGTGCCCGGCGCCGCCTGCCGCAGGCCGGGCAGGGCCGGCAGCAGCACGGTCGATTCGCCGTAGTCGGACGCCATCACCCGCCAGGTGTTGCGCGCCTGGCCCGGGTCGAAGGGACGCGTGGGCGCAACCGCACGCGCCAGGGCCTGCAGGGCGTCGGCCAGCGGCGCACGCAGTGCCTCGGCACGTGTGGTGGTGCGCATGCCGCGCCCGGCGGGCAGCAGCAGCGGATCGTCGAACACCGCGCGCAGCCGCGCCAACTGCACACTCACGGTCGGCTGCGCGAGGTGCAGCCGCGCCGCGGCGCGGGTGACGTTCTGTTCTTCCAGCAGCGCCTGCAGGGTAATCAGCAGGTTGAGGTCGATGCGACGCAGGGTATTGTCCATAGCAATGGCCCGAATTGCGGAAATTCATTTTCACTATAAGCGCGCCGCGCCTACCGTGGGGGCATTCCCTCCACGGAGTTCCCATGAACGTCCTGCTTGTCCATGCCCATCCAGAACCCACCTCGCTCAACGGCGCGCTCAGGGACTTCAGCGTTGCCCGCCTGCAGCAGGCCGGGCACACCGTGCAGGTGTCGGATCTGTACGCGATGCGCTGGAAGGCGCCGCTCGATGCCGACGACCATGTCGGGCGCGACCCGGCGGCGCCTTTCCATGCGTCGCTGGATTCGCGCCAGGCGTACGCCAACGGGCGGCAGAGCGCCGACATCGCCGCCGAACAGGACAAGCTGCGCTGGGCCGATGCGGTGATCCTGCAGTTTCCGCTGTGGTGGTTCTCGATGCCCGCGATTCTGAAAGGCTGGGTGGACCGGGTGTACGCCTATGGGTTCGCCTACGGCGTGGGCGAGCACTCCGACCGGCACTGGGGCGATCGCTATGGTGAAGGTGCCATGAGCGGCAAGCGCGCGATGCTGGTGGTGACCACCGGCGGTTGGGCTTCCCACTATGGGCCGCGCGGCATCAACGGTCCGATCGACGACCTGCTGTTCCCGATCCAGCACGGGATTCTGTTCTATCCCGGTTTCGATGTGCTGCCGCCGCATGTCATCTACCGCACCAGCCGCGTCGATGCCTCGACGTACCCGGCCGTGCTGGATGCGCTGGGCCGCCGGCTGGATGGGTTGGCCACCGACGCTGTCCTTCCTTACCGCCGTCAGAACGGCGGCGACTATGCGATTCCGGCGCTGGAACTGCGCGCCGGGTTGGCCGACGGCGAGACCGGCATGGGCGTCCACCTCGCGCCGTGATCGTGGGTGGGGCGCGCCGCACTTGACGCATCGTCAAGCGTGGCGCGTCGCGTCTTGACGGGCTGGCGGTTCAAGCGCGCAGCCGCACCGCGCAGACTTTCTCCCCGACACCGGTGCATGTCGCAGCCGGTGCGTCCGCGCCATCGCGCGCCATTCCTGGGGAGCGTCATGATCAGCATTCCTGTTTCCGATACCGCCCACGCCCGCCTGGTGCGTGCATCACGCTGGCTGTGCGCCGCAGCGTACGTGGTGCTCGTGGCCGTGTTCGCGTCTTCCGCCTTGAGCGGCCACTTTCAGGCCCAGGCCATCCTCAAGGATGCGGTGACCGTGCAGGCGCCAGTCACGCTGGACACTATCGACGAGAAGCGGCACAAGGGGCGGGTCTCGCATACCTACCGCTTCCGTTACGCCTTCGACGTCGATGGCGTGCCGTACATCGGTCATTTCGACACCAGCGAAGACAACGCCGCGCCTTACCTGGGCGACGCACCGCAGGTGACCGTGGCCTACGCCCGCAGCGCGCCGGCGCGTTTTGAACGCCTGGAACGCCTGCAGGCGCAGCAGGGCCTCGGCGCGGTGCTGGGGCGGCTGGTGGGCGCGCTGCTGATGTTGGCCTGCCTCGCGTTTCTGGTGCACCTGCTGGTGACCCGCCGCCTGTTCGTACGCCATGCAACGCCGGTTGCGGCAGGCTGAGCCGCGGCCATGACTGCACAGGTTGACAGCCGAACCGGGCCGGGTAAGTTGGCCGACTCCTTCCTGCTCTGGTCGCCCGCCATGCCCGCTCCGGAATTCGCGGACCTGTTGTCCCGCCACATGCGCCGGATCCGGGCCAGTGCCGGCGGCGTGGCCAGCGAGATCGGCATCAGCCGCGAGGCGGTGAACAACTGGCGCTCGGGCGCGTCGCTGCCCAGCCGCCGTCACCGCGACCGCGTGCTGGCCTGCGCCAACTACCTGCGGCTGACCGAAGCGGAGAGCAACGGCCTGCTCCAGGCGGCGGGCTTCGAGCCGGAATTTCCGGCCGAGGCGGCCGTCGCGGACGCGGCGGCCAGTGCACTGCCGGCGGTGCAGATTCCCGAGACCGTGGTGGGCCTGTTCGACCGCCTGCAGCAACTGCGGCCATATCCGGTGGCCCTGCTGCTGACCCAGGCGCACTGGGGCCAGCCGCCCGAGCGCGCGGCGATGCTGGCCGAAGCTGCGGCACGGTACGGCAGCGGGCGGGTGCTGCACCTGCAGCCGCCGTTCCGCGCCGGCGAGGGAGACCAGGACTATTTCGCCTCGCTGGCCGCGCAGTGCGGGCTGGAGGGGGTAACCACCGATGCCGGCTTTGAAGCGGCGCTGGCGCAGCGCCTCCAGCAGCCCGGTGCGCTGTTCTGCCTGGTCAGCCGCTTCGAGCAGGGCGCCCCCGGCCCGCGCGATGTGCTGGCGGGCATCCTGCGCAGCCTGAGCGAAATGTACAGCGGCAAGCTGCACCTGCTGATCTGCGGCGGCGCGGCGCTGGCCGATCTCAAGTACCAGGGCGGCGACCTCTCGTTGCTCAACATCGCAGCCAGCGAAACCTGGCCGGAATTGAGCGTGGCCGACCTGCGCCGCGCCGGTACTGCGTTGCCGGACACCGTGCTCGCCCGCGCGCTGCAGGTCTCCGGTGGCCATCCGCTGCTGGCGCAGGCGGCACTGGTGCTGCTGGCCGATCCCGCTGCGCCGCCCAGTGATGCGCAGCTTGAGGAACAGTTGTCTGGCCACCCACGGCTGTGGGACGCGCTGCTGCCGCTGCTGCGCGATGGCGCCGCACGCGCAGCGATCGGCGGCTGGCTACAGCGCGACCAGATTGCGCCCGCGCGCCCATACCTGGTGGATCCCCTGCTGCGTCAGCTGTACTGGCACAACCTGCTGGCGCCGCGGGTGCAGGCGCAGGGGCACGGGCAGGGCAGCTGGCTTGAGTGGCGCTGCGGTGCGATCCGTCGTGCCGTGCGGCAGGTGATCGATTCGCTGGAGGATGTGCCGGCATGAGCCTGCCCCGATGGCGGTTGTGGCGCCTGCTGCTGATCGCGGCGGGCACCTGGTTTGTGGTCAGCCTGCTGTTCGCGCCGTGGCTCAATCCCTGGGCGGGATGGCGGATGCAGCGTGACCGCGACGCGCTCATGCTCATCCAGCAGGCGAACATCGACATGATGTTCCTGCGCGAGGAAGCGCTGACCTACTGGCTGATGCACGAGCAGTGGCCCGCGCAGGTGAGCGTGCCGGGTGTCCACGATCCTGCCGAGGCGACCGTACGCGCGGAGCTGCCGGCGCCGTGGGTGCTGCGTTTCCGTTACACCGACCGTTTCCCGGCGCGTTCCGGGCTGCCCGGCACGGTGATCGAACAGCGGCTGGACCCGAAGACGCAGCACTGGAGCTGCCAGCCGGGTGACCCGTCGCCCCCGTCGCGGTGGCTGCCGCCGAACTGCCAGGCCAGCGCGCCGTGGACGATCGTGCAGTGGTTGACGTTGCTGCTTGGCCTGGCATTGACGGCGTTGCTGGCCGCCGCGCTGATGTGGTGGCGGTTGCGGCCTGCCGTGGCCACGATCGTGCGCGAACCGCGGGCACTGCTGGCCCAGCCGCTGCAGCAGCTGCCCCGGCTGGACCGGCAGCTGGGCTGGCTGCGTCTGCGTGGGCGGGTGCTCGGCGATGCCGGTGTGGCCAGCGTGCGGTGGCGTGAGGCACTGCGCCATGTCGATGCGGCGCCGGTCCAGCGTGCCGCACAACTGGCGGCGCGGATCGGCGCCGTTGACGCACCGGCGCCGGGCTGGACGCTGCCCGGCGAGGTCCGCGAGTGGACGCTGCCGCCCGCCCTGCCGCTGGCGCTGGAGCGCCTGTGGCTGTACCTGCCGGACCCGGCGTTGTCGGGCGACGCGCTGGTACGGCAGTTGCGTGGGATGCCCAATGGACAGGACGTGGTGCTGGTGGTGAGCCCGTCGCTGGCGGTGGAGCCGGCCGTGATGGCCTACGCCGACGATCCGGTGAACCTGTGCGTGTGCCTGGACCAGGCGGCGCAGACACGCTGGCTGCTGCAGCCCGCCGCGTTGGACGGGCTGGTGGCCCTGCTGGCCCGGCAACTGCAGGCAACGCGCATTTCGCCCTACCAGACCCACGGCGGCATCACCCGGCCGGCGGCCTTCTTCGGGCGCGAAACCCTGCTGGCACGCGTGCTCAACCGCGAGCCGGGCAACTACCTGCTGGTCGGCGGTCGCCAACTGGGCAAGACCAGTCTGATGAAGGCGATTGAGCGTCGCTTCGTCGACCATCCGCGCGTTTACTGCTGCTATCTGTCGCTGCGCGATCACCGCTTGACCGTGCGCCTGGCACTGGAGCTCGGCGTGCCCGAGGCCACCGGTATCGATGCGCTGGTGGCGGCGCTGGCCGCGCGCGCCGGTGGCCGGCGGGTGCTGCTGCTGATCGACGAGACCGACCTGTTCCTGCGCCATGAGGCGCAGGCGGGTTACCCGCAGCTGGCGGCGCTGCGCGCGCTGAGCGAGGAGGGGCGCTGCCATTTCATGCTGGCCGGTTTCTGGGATCTGTACGAGGCGGTCACGCTGGACTTCGCCTCGCCGCTGCGCAATTTCGGCGAGGTGATCCATGTGGGCGGCCTGGAAGACGCCGCGTGCCAGGCACTGGCGACCACGCCGATGGCACGCCTGGGCGTCCACTTCGCCGAGCCGGACCTGCCGCGGCAGCTGGTGGCTGCCTGCGGCCGGCGCGCCAACCTGGTGGCCATCGTCTGCCAGCAGCTGCTGGCCCAACTGCAGCGCGGCCAGCGGTTGATCGACAGCGCCCAGCTGCATGCCGCGCTGGCAGCCGAGCCGGTGTTCGATGCGTTGGCCGGGTGGGCGCGGCTGAGCCCGGACCCGCTGGCGTGCCGGATCGACCGCATCGTGGTCTATCACCTGGCCAGTGCGCGTCTGGCCACGGCAGGCGTGCGCGCTACATCGTTGACCGCGCTGCTGTCGGTGTTCGATGCAGCCGGCGTGCAGGTGGACCCGGAGCAGCTGCGGCGCGCGCTGGCACGGCTGCAGCTGGCGTATGTGATCCGGCGCGAGGACGACGGCGTGCAGTTCGTGTTCGCGGTGCCGCTGTTCGTCACCCAGTTCCAGCATGAGGAAGTGGTAGCGCTGCTGCAGCGGGAACTGCAGACGATGGCGGGCTCCCCCGCGCTGGGATGACGCGCCACTTCGTGACCGGCGCCGCTGTGTGCGACCTGCCGATTCTGCGATAGTTGAGACTGATCGATCGCCGGAGGATGGATGCTGCATCCGCAGGAAGTGTCTCCAACACAGATCGGCGAGGTGCTGGCGCAGGCCTACGGCGTGCAGGTCGAATCGGTCGTGCAGCGTCCGGCCGGCGCCGATGCCGGCGCCACGGTCTATCAGCTGGCGACGCCGGGCGGCGGCCAGTGGTGGCTGAAGTGTCGCCGGCACGCGGTGGACGATGGCGTCTGGAAGGTGCTGCAGCATCTGCGCTACACCGCGGGCATCACCGAGATCGTCGCCCCGCAACCCACCCGCACCGGTCGCCCGGCACTGGACGTGTGCGGCCTGCAATGGACGCTGTTTCCCTATGTGGATGCCCCGTCCGGGTTCGAGGTCGCGCTGTCGCAGCGGCAATGGCAACGGCTGGGGCAGGTGCTGCGCCGCCTGCACGACACGCGCCTGCCGTGCGCGCTGGCGGCGACGCTGGCACAGGCGAGCTTCGATGACGACACGGCGGTGGAGCGGGTGGGGGCGTGGCTGCACCGGGCCGGTGATCCCGGCCTGGTACCCGATGCGTTGGGCAGCGAGTACCTCGCGCTGTGGCGGCAGTACCGCCTGCGGCTGCTGGAGGTCTGGCAGCACTGCGTGACCCTGCGCGGCCGGCTCATCGGTCGCCCGGCGCGGGTGCTGTGCCACGCCGATCTGCATGCGGGCAACGTACTGGTCTGCGCGGACGAACGGCTGTGCCTGATCGACTGGGACGGCATGCTGATGGCGCCGCGCGAGCGCGACCTGATGTTCATGGGCGCGGCGGTCGGCGGACGCTGGGGCCGCGAGGACCCGCCGGGTTTCGCCTCGGGGTATGGCGAGACCGTCATCGACCGGCGCTGGCTGGCCTATTACCGGCACTGGCGGATCCTGCACGATGTGCAGGAATTCCACGACCTGCTGCTCGAACCGGGCGCCACCGCGCGGCCGCCGGCGCAGCGGCGGCAGGCGCTGCGCTATATGGCCGAGCAGTTCGCGGCCGGCAACGTGGTGGATGCGGCCGCGCGCAGCTGGCAGGCGGCCGTGGGCTGAAGCGCGCTTACTCGCCCGGCGTTGCTGCCGAGGTGGCCGCCTGGCTGGCGGCGCGGCGCGCCAGCACCGCTTCACGGTGCGCGATATAGGCATTGGCGGCGAGGATGATGCCGGCGCCGATCACCGTGTAGCGGTCCAGCGTTTCGTTGAACAGCAGCCAGCCGAACAGGCTCACCAGCGGCAGCTGCATGAAACTGATCGGGGTCAGTGCGGACACTTCGCCCAGGCGCAGCGCACGCGTCCACAGCAGCTGCCCGATGGTGCCCATCACGCCGGTGGCGGCCAGCCACACCCATGCCATCCCGGTCGGCCAGGTCCACACGAACAGGGCCGGCACCAGCGACAACGGCACCCAGAACACATACGTGTAGAACACCACGGTATCGGCGCTGTCCACGCGGGTGAGCTGCTTGATCTGGATCGCCACCAGCGAACTGAGCACGGCCGCCGCCACCGCGACCAGCGTGCCGGGCGTGAAGCCTGCCGAGCCGGGGCGGACGATGATCAACACCCCGATGAAGCCGCAGATCACCGCGGCCCAGCGCCGTATCCGCACCGTCTCGCCCAGCCACAGCACGGCAGCGATGGTGACGAACAACGGGGTGGAGTAGGACAGCGAGATCGCCTGCGACATCGGCAGGTGGCCGATCGCCCAGAACGCGCACAGCATCGAGGCCAGCCCGATCGCACTGCGCAGGAAGTAGCGCGGCAACTGCCGGGTCTGCAACGGCGACCGGCCCGGGCGGATCAGCATCGGCAACAGCGCCAGCAGGCCGAAGGCGTTGCGGAAGAACGCCACCTCCTGGGTGGGCACGTAGCGGGTGGCATAGCGGATCGCCACGGCCATCAGCCCGAAGGCCAGGGTGCTGCCGAGCATCAGCAGCGCCGCACGCGCGGGCGTGGGCGCGTGCAGCGCAACCGGCGGGCTCACCACTGGGCGCCGATCAGCCGGGGTTCCGGTTCGATGGGCACGCCGAAGGTCTCCAGCACCGAGGCGGAGATGCGCCGGGCCAGCGCCAGCAGCTGCTCGCCGCTGGCGGCGCCGTAGTTGACCAGCACCAGCGCATGGCTGGGTGCCACGCCGGAGTCGCCGTCGCGGTAGCCCTTCCAGCCGCAGGTCTCGATCATCCAGGCGGCCGACACTTTGCGGCGGTCGTCCTGGTCGGCCGGGAACACCGGCAGTTCGGGGTAGTGCTGCAACAGCACCTCCACCTGCTCCAGTGGCAGCACCGGGTTCTTGAAGAAGCTGCCGGCATTGCCGAGCACGTCCGGGTCGGGCAGCTTGCGGCGGCGGATGTTGATCACCGCATTGGCCACATCGGCCGCCACCGGCAGCTCCACGCCCATCGCCTGCATCTCCTCGCCGATGCCGGCGTAGCCGAGCCGCAGTTCGTGCAGCAGCGGCAGGCGCAGCTCGATCGAGGTGATCAGGTAACGGTCCGGTTCGTGCTTGAACACGCTGTCGCGATAGCCGAAGCGGCAGGCCTCGGTATCCAGCCGCACCCAGGTCTGTTCGACCCGGTCCCATGCGTCCACCGCCTGGATGAACTCGCCCACCTGCGCACCGTAGGCGCCGATGTTCTGGATCGGGCTGGCGCCGGCGGTGCCGGGGATCAGCGCGAGGTTCTCCAGCCCGGACAGGCCCTGCTGCAGCGACCACATCACCAGCCCGTGCCAGTTCACGCCGGCGCCGGCACGGACCACGGTGTGGTCGGCGCGGTGTTCGAGGATCTCGATGTTGCGGTTGCCGAACACCAGCACGGTGCCGGCCACATCGCCGGCAATCAGCACGTTGCTGCCGCTGCCAAGGACCAGCAGCGGTTGCCCGGCCACCTGCGGCAGGGCCAGCACCTCCGGCAGCACCGAGGGTTCAAAGACCTCCAGCAGCTGCGCGGCGACGGCGTCGACGTGGAAAGTGTTCAGGGCCTTCAGCGAGGCGTTTTCAGTCAGGGTCCAGGCCGGCATCGATGCACTCATCACAGGGGGGCCACCGCGCCGCGGCTGGGGGCTTCGCGGCGGCGACGGATCGCCTCCACGCAGTCATGCACCAGTTCCGGTCCACGGAAAATGAGGCCGCTATAGCACTGCACCAGCGCCGCGCCGGCCGCCATCTTGGCCACCGCATCGGCACCGGACTGGATGCCGCCAACGCCGATCAGCGGCATCGACTCGGGCAGGCGCGCGCGCAGGCGACGCAGCACCAGGGTGGACTGCCCCAGCAGCGGGGCACCGGACAGGCCACCGGCTTCGGACGCACGCGGGTCGCCGGCCACCGCACTGCGGTCGATGGTGGTGTTGGTGGCGATCACGCCGTCCACCTTGAGTTCGCCCAGCACACGCGCGGCGGCGTCGATGTCGCGGTCGCTCAGGTCCGGGGCGACCTTGACCAGCATCGGCACCCGCCTGCCATGCCTTGCGGCCAGGCTTTCCTGGCTTTCGCGCAGCTGCGAAATCAGCTGCCGCAGCGCGGTTTCCTCCTGCAGCTCGCGCAGGCCGGCGGTGTTGGGCGAGGAGATGTTGACGGTGATGTAGTCGGCCAGCGGGTACACCTTCTGCAGGCAGTGCTGGTAGTCGTCGAACGCCTGCTCGTTGGGGGTGTCCTTGTTCTTGCCGATGTTGATGCCGAGCAGCCCGTGGCGGCGCTGCGCGCGTTCGACGTTGCGCACCAGCGCATCCACGCCGAGGTTGTTGAAGCCCATGCGGTTGATGATGGCCTGGTGCTTGGGCAGCCGGAACAGGCGCGGTTTCGGATTGCCTTCCTGCGGACGCGGGGTGATGGTGCCGATCTCGACGAAGCCGAAACCCAGCGCCAGCAGCGCGTCGATGTGCTCGCCGTTCTTGTCCAGGCCGGCCGCGAGGCCGACCGGGTTGGGGAACGTGAGGCCGAACGCGGGGGTCGGCATGGGCGCGGCGCGGCGGGCCAGCAGCGGGCTGGTGCCGGTGCGGTAGGCCAGTTCCAGCGCGCTCAGGCCAAGGCCGTGGGCGCGTTCGGCGTCCAGGGAGAACAGGAAGGGGCGGGCAAGGGAGTACATGGGATCGTGTCAGTCCAGCGTGCCGATGAAGGCACGGGTTTGGTATTCAAAGGCTACCCGTCCGTCCACCGCATGGGCGTCGAACAGGCGTTGCAGGGCATCGAGCATCGGCGCGTGGCGCGGGTGACCGGCGGGCGGTGCATAGGAGGAGGACAGCAGGCGGCCGCGCAGGCCGTCCAGGTCCAGCCATTGGACGTTGGGCAGCCGCGCGATGCCGCGCAGGCCCTCGCCGAACCAGGCACGCATGGTGTCGTCGTCCTGGTAGCGCTCGGCCACGGCGGTGTAGTCGGTGCCGAACTCGAGCAGCAGCTGCTCGTAGCCGATCAGGAACGGCGAGCTGTCGAGCAGGCGTGAATTCCAGAACACCAGCGCCAGGCCGCCCGGGTGCAGGATGCGCGCCCATTCCTGGCGTACCGCGTCGGTATCGAACCAGTGGAAGGCCTGCGCGGCAGCGACCAGACCGACGCTGTCGCGGGCCAGGGTGGTGGCCTCGGCGGTGCCGTCGACCACTTTCAGGCGCAGGTAGTCCGGGCTCAGCCACTGCTCGGCGGCGGCGCGCATGGCGGCGTTGGGTTCCACCGCGATCACCGGATGGCCGGCGGCCAGGAACAGGCGGGTGGAGATGCCGGTGCCGGCGCCGATGTCGGCCACCAGCGTATCGGGCGACACGCCGATGTCCTGGTGCAGCCAGTCGAGCAGGGCCGGCGGGTAATCGGGGCGATAGCGGACGTAGTCGGCGACGCGGTTGCTGAAGCGTTCGGTGGAATCGGAATGGCTCATGGGCACCTCGTCATGGGAGAGCGACCGGCGGCGCCAGGCCGCCGAAGACCCGGGGCGCTGCCAGGGACGATGATAGGCGTTGCGCTGCCATCATCCCATCAGGACCTGGCCGCCATCGACATTGAGCGTGTGGCCGGTGATCCAGCCCGCCAGCGGCGAGCACAGGAACAGCGCGGCCTGGGCGATCTCCTCCGGCAGGCCGAAGCGGCCAAACGGGATGCGCGCCAGGGTCTGGTCGTACAGGGCCCGGTCCTGCTCGCGCCGCCGTGCCCACAGGCCGTCGGCGAACTCGATCGACCCCGGAGCGATGGCATTGACGCGGATCCGGCGCGGCGCCAGCCCCAGCGCCTGCGAGGTGGTGTAGTGCATCAGCGCGGCCTTGGCCGCCGCGTACGGCGCGCCGCCGGGGCGTGGCTGCTGCGCGGCGATCGAGGCCAGATTGAGAATGCAGGCGTGCTCGGCGCGTTCCAGCCAGGGCAGCGCCAGCCGCGAGGTGCGCACGGCCGCCATCAGGTCGATGGTGAGGCTGGCCTCCCAGCCGGCCTCATCGTCGCTCATGCCGTAACCGGTTGCGTTGTTGACCAGCACATCGATGCCGCCCAGCGCGTGGGCGGCGTCCTCCAGCCAGCGGCCGATGTCCTCCAGCCGCGACAGGTCGGCCACGCAGGCATGCAGGTCCAGGCCGAGCGCCACGGCGTCGGCCTGCAACGCGGCGAGCCCAGGCTCGCCACGCGCGCAGACCGAGACGTGGGCGCCCGCCGACGCGAACGCCAGCGCCATCGCCCGCCCGATGCCCTTGCTGCCCCCGGCGACCAGAACCCGGCGCCCGCTGTAATCCAGGCGCGGACCCTTCGGTCCACCGGCCGGTTCGCGGCTGGCGGCGGAATCGATCACAGGTCGAACTTGATGCCCTGGGCCAGCGGCAGCGAATCGGAGTAGTTGATGGTGTTGGTCTGGCGACGCATGTAGACCTTCCATGCATCCGAACCGGATTCGCGACCACCGCCGGTGTCCTTCTCGCCGCCGAACGCACCGCCGATCTCCGCACCGGACGTGCCGATGTTGACGTTGGCGATGCCGCAGTCCGACCCGGCCGCCGACAGGAAGCGCTCGGCGGTCTTGAGGTTGGTGGTGAAGATCGACGAGGACAGGCCCTGCGGCACGCCGTTCTGCATGTCGATGGCCTCGTCCAGCGTGCTGTACTTCATCACGTACAGGATCGGCGCGAAGGTCTCGTGCTGCACGACCTCATCGCTGTTCTTCAGCCCGGTGACGATCGCCGGCAGCACGAAGTTGCCGGCGCGGTCGATACGGGTGCCGCCGGTTTCGACGGTGCCGCCGCTGGCCTTGGCCTTCTCGATGGACGCCAGGAACTGCTGCACGGCGCCGTCGCTGTTGAGCGGGCCCATCAGGTTGGCCGGGTCGGTCGGATCGCCGATCTTGCCTTCCACCTGCTTGTACGCCTTGATCAGCGTTGCCAGCACGTCGTCATGGATGGATTCGTGCACGATCAGGCGGCGCGTGGTGGTGCAGCGCTGGCCGGCGGTACCGACCGCACCGAACACGATGCCCGGGATGGCCAGCTTCAGGTCGGCGGTTTCATCGAGGATGATCGCGTTGTTGCCGCCCAGCTCCAGGAGGCAGCGGCCCAGACGATGGGCAACCTTCTCGGCGACCTTGCGGCCGACCTGGGTCGAACCGGTGAAGCTGATCAGCGGCACGCGCTTGTCGGCCACCATCTTCTCCGACAGTTCGGTGCCGGCATCGTTGATCAGGAAGAACAGGTCCGGGAAGCCGGCGTCGCGCAGCGCGTCGTTGCAGATGCGCATGGAGGCGATGGCGGTCAGCGGCGTCTTGTTGGACGGCTTCCACAGGCAGATGTCGCCGCAGATGGTGGCCAGGAACGAGTTCCATGCCCACACCGCGACCGGGAAGTTGAACGCGCTGATGATGCCGACCAGGCCGAGCGGCTGGTACTGCTCGTACATGCGGTGGCCCGGGCGCTCGGAATGCATGGTGTAGCCGTACAGCATGCGGCTCTGGCCCACGGCGAAGTCGGCGATGTCGATCATCTCCTGCACTTCACCGTCGCCTTCGGGCTTGCTCTTGCCCATTTCCAGGGCGACCAGCGAGCCCAGCGCATCCTTGTGGGCGCGCAGCGCTTCACCGCACAGGCGCACGGCTTCGCCACGGCGCGGGGCCGGGGTGGTGCGCCAGATCTTGAAGGCTTCCTGGGCGCGCGCGACGATGGTCTCGTAGTCGGCGTCGGTGGTGGCGTACACCTGGGCGATCGCCTCGCCGGTGGTCGGGTTGACCGGGGTGATCACGCCGGCGTCGGTGGCGGTGGACCACTCGCCGTTGCCGAGGTAGGTGCCAGCGTTGGTCGCGTCGAGGCCGAGGGCCTTGAGCAGGTCAGAGGACATGCAAACTCCTGTTGCGAATCAAAAAGGGCGCAGCCGCTGGCAGGGTGGGGTGCGGCATGCAGAACCGCCATTCTAACGTAGTGCCGCCCGCTGGCCGGCACCCCGGTGGGAGCCGGTAGAATGGGCGCTCAGCTCGCAAGCCCCCAGGAATCTGAATGAACGTTACCGTTGCGGAAGGTGTTGTCGTCGGGAACCGTCTCCCGTTCGTGCTGTTTGGCGGCCTGAACGTGCTCGAAGACCTCGACTCGACCCTGCACGCGGCCGAGCACTTCACCACGGTGACGTCCAAGCTCGGCATCCCGTACGTGTTCAAGGCGTCGTTCGACAAGGCCAACCGCTCCTCGATCAAGTCCTTCCGTGGCGTCGGCCTGGACGAAGGCCTGCGCATCTTCGAGGAGGTCAAGCGCCGCTTCGGCGTGCCGGTGATCACCGACGTCCATGAAGTGGCCCAGGCCGCCCCGGTGGCCGAGGTGGTGGACGTGCTGCAGATCCCCGCGTTCCTGGCGCGCCAGACCGACCTGGTGGTGGCCATCGCGCAGACCGGCCGTGCGGTCAACATCAAGAAGCCGCAGTTCCTCAGCCCCACCCAGATCACCCACATCGTGTCCAAGATCCGCGAGGCGGGCAACGAGAAGATCATCCTGTGCGAGCGCGGTGCGCAGTTCGGCTACGACAACCTCGTCGTGGACATGCTGGGCTTCCGCGAAATGATCGAATCCACCGGCGGCCTGCCGGCGATCTTCGACGTCACCCACAGCCTGCAGCGCCGCGACGCCGGCAGCGAGGCGTCCGGCGGCCGCCGCCGCCAGGTGGCCGAACTGGCTCGTTCGGGCATGGCGCTGGGCCTGGCCGGCCTGTTCCTGGAAGCCCACCGCGACCCGGACCACGCCCGCTGCGACGGCCCCAGTGCGCTGCCGCTGGCCGCGCTGGAGCCGTTCCTGACCCAGATCAAGGCGCTGGACGAGCTGGTCAAGGGCTTCCCGGAACTGGACATCCGCTGATCCCGCGCACGCCCGCCGCGCGGCGACGGCCTTGGTCCTGTCGCTGAATGTGGGTATCCTTTACGGCTGCACGCGCACCATGCCGCGTGCAGCCTGCGGCGTTGCGGTACCTTCCGCGCCGTACATGGCCCCGTAGCTCAGCTGGATAGAGCGTCCCCCTCCTAAGGGGAAGGTCGCCCGTTCGAATCGGGCCGGGGTCACCATCTACGGCGCGCTGGTGCTCGCCAGACGCAGCATCACCCCTGTCGCACCACATCCGGCAGCGTATAGCGCCCGTTCTGGATCGCGTCATTCGGCACGTACGCACGCACGATCAGCGCGAACACATCGCGCGGCGCGGGCAGCCAGTTGGCTTTTTCGTCCGCATTCCCGGGTTCATCGCTGGACAGGACCAGCGTCAGCGAGCCGTCGTCGCCGAACTGCAGTTCGTTGGCGTCCAGATTGACCGTGCCGATATTGTGCCGGCCGTTCGGGCTGTCCGGCAGCATGTAGTAGTCCTTGTCATACATGGTCAGCGACCAGAAGCCGCCGCGCGTGCGGTCTACCGGCGGCAGCTGGTCCTTGTCGAAACGCATGGTGTAGCGGTAGCGCCCGTTGAGGAGTGCGCCCTCCGCATCGGTGCCGCGGATGAAATAGGCCGACTCCGTGAAATCGTTGACGTAGATGTAGATCACCGCCGCCTGCGCACGGCTCAGCCAGTCACTGCCCCAGCGGCCACTGTTGGTCTGGCGTTGCCAGCCATTGCCGGCGGGCGTGCCGACCTGCTCGTAGCGCGCGCCCGCGAACAGCTCGGCGTCGGCCACCAGCACGATGCGGTCCAGCAGGGCGCGCCAGGCCGGATCGCGCTCGCGCAGCGCGAGCAGCACACGCGCCTGTTCGGCCATCGGGGCGTCGTAGGGGCCAACCTGCCGGTTGGCGTCCAGCGCCCGGCCCAGGTCGTCCCAGAAGGTTTCACCGTGGACCGGACGCTCGCGCAGCAGGTCCGGGTCGGCGGCGAGGATCTCGGCGTTGAGATGGGGCGGATACACCTTGTTGCGCGCGCTTGCCTCGCAGTCGAACTGGCGCCGCTGGCCCTGATCCTCGCTCAGCGGGGTAGCGCCCATCTGGTTGAGCACGGCCCGCGCCTGCGCCTTGCCCTCGGCCGTATGCGCGGCGAAGCTGCGCGCCATCACCACCGCGACATCGGTCGGTGAGCGCAGGATCGCGCTGACGTCCTTCGGGGCGTCTCCCTGCCAGTCTGGACCTACCAGCAGGTATTTACCCGCGGGAGTGCCCGACGCAGAACCGAGCTGGTGGATGACGGTGGTGAAGGCGTCGACGATCTGGATGGTCCAGTAGTGGCCGCCCGGCACGTCCTGCGGCGTCTGGACCACGATCGGTTCCTCGCCGAGGTCGGCGAAACAGGCGCCGTAGATGGTGTCGTTGTTGGGGGTCACGACCTTGCGCTGGGCGGCGGGCAGGTAGTCGTCCACGTAGCCCATGTGGTTCTTGGGCGAGCCCGGAAACAGGCCCATTGCCATGCCCGGGCCGTGGCCCTTCATCAGCGCCCAGGTGCTGGTGCGGCGGAACGTGTTCACCAGCGGGTGGCCCCAGATGTAGACCACCCGTGCCAGTGCGTCGGCGTAGTGCTCGCTGGCGATGCGTGCCGGCACGCCGGCGCCGTTCTTCAGGGTCGGGTGCGCAGGCGAGAACGCGCCCACCTGGGCGTCGTGTGCTGCGGGCGGGGTGCTGGATGTCGGGTTGCTGGCCATGCCGGTGCTCCGCGGTTGTCATTGACGAAGGATGACGCTCACTGCCGACGTCGCCACGTAGGCCATCTTGGTCCACAGCGTGGAAGACGGCTCGGCACATTGCTACCGCACTCCTTCGTGGCAAGGGCCCAGTAGTTCTACTTAACGCCCGGCGTCGGGCGGTGCCGGGCAGTACGTTTACTGGCCGTGCCTCGGTAGTCTCCTGGTGGCGCACGCCGGCCACGCCCCTGCCTAATGACGTCATGCCCGACCTGGCCCCCGTCGTGGTGCCGCAAAGGACCGTCTCCATGAAGCGCATTGTCTGGATCTGCCTGGCCGTCGCCGCATCGCTTGCGCTGTCCGGTTGCGACCGCCGCAGCCCCGTGTCCACCCCTGCCACCGATGCCGCGCCACCTGCCGGAGCGCCACCTGCCACCGTGCCGACCTACACCGACCAGGACATCAGCGATGCCTGGATCTACGTGCTGGGGCGGCTGCTGGTACTTCGCCAGCAGAAGCTCGACCTGGCCGAGGGAATGAAATGGAACGCGATCGTCCATCGCAAGCCCGGCGCCGTGGAGTGGCCCAACCCCAATCTGGATGTGGCCTATTCCGAAGCGTGGGTCGCGCTCGACGACACCAGCTGCACGGTAGTCACCGTGCCGAAGATCACCGGCCGCTACTACACCGTGCAGTTTCTCAATGGCTGGGGCGAAACGCTGGCGAACATCAACGCGCGCACGCAGCCCGCGCGCGATTGGGGCGAGTTTGCGGTCTGTCTGGACGGCGCGGCGGTGAACCTGCCGGCGGACGTGGTACGTGTGGATGTCCCGGCGCGCTATCTGCGCATGCTCGCCCGCGTGGAGCTGGGCGACGACTGGGCGCAGGCCGTCGCACTGCAGGAGAGGTTCGCCCTGCGCCCGACCGGCACACCGCCACCGCCGGTGTTGCCGACCATTGCCGATTTCGACCCGCAGCACCTGCCCGGGGTGGAGGCTTTCGACAACGCGGTCGCGGTACTGGACAGCGAGCGTGATCTCAGCCCTGGCATGGACGCGGTGGCGGCCAACGTGCGCGCCATTGCCCAGGCCATCGGTGATCCGGCAGAGCGCGCCCGCGTGGACCAGGTCGTCCGCGGGAAGGCGCATGCCGACCTGGCCAAGGCATCGGCCACGATCGGGCACGGCACGTTGAAGAATGGCTGGGTGCGCCCGTCCGTGGCCGGGTCCTATGGCAACGACTGGCTCGGGCGGACGTTGATCAACCTGGGCGGCATCTGGGCCAACCAGTTCGACGAGGTGGTGTACTTCAAGGGGAACCTCGATGGCACCAACACCCAGCTCAATGGTGACCACGTCTACACGATGACCTTCCCGAAGGACGCATTGCCGTCCCGCTTCGCCGACTACTTCTGGTCGGTGATTGCCGTGGACCCGCGCTTCGCCCGCGTGCTGCCCAACCCGCAGAACCGCTTCCTGCTCAACCGCGAGTCCGGTCTGAAATTCAGCCCGGATGGCTCACTGACCTTGTACTTTGCGGCGGACAGGCCGAAGGACGCGCCCGATCCCAACTGGCTGCCCACCCCGAAGGGGCAGGACTACCGGCTGACCTTCCGGTTCTACGGCCCGAAAGGGGGCGTCAAGGACGGGAGCTACTACCCGCCTCCGGTGGTCAGGCAGGCACCGTAGCGCGGCTCACGGCTTGCAGAGCACCGACCAGATCCGTTCGTTCACGCTGTCCGGAATGACGGGCGAGGGCGGTGACGGAGAGTGGGTATCGGCCAGATGCTTCCCGTCTGGCGAATAGACCACCATCGACAGGATCGCCACGGTCCTGGCCTCGCACTGGAACCGCAGCTGCGTGTTCATGTAGCCGGCATCGGCCGGGACACCGGCAGGCGGTGGGCCGGCGTAGGTGAACTTCACCCACGCGGTGACCGCGTCGCCGCGGGCCTGCAGGGTCTGCCGGTCGACCGCGAAGGTCGTGCCGCCGGATGCCTCGCCGATCGTCAGCCAGCGCTCGCCGTCGTCTGCTGCGGTCACCGATGCGCTCAGCATCAGGCTCGCGATCATTGCGTACTTCTTCATGTTGCCCCCTGTATCGCCGCCGCGCTCCCTGGCCACCTGGCCTGTGCATTGCGGGCGACGGAATCGGCGGGAATGATAGCGCGGTTGCATTCCAGGCCGCGCGTGGCACTCTTCCCCGATCCGGTCAGGGAGTGGCTCATGATCCGATTCAAGGGCGGTGTGCTGGGCGCGGCCTGCCTGCTGCTGGCGGCGTGCGCGACCGGTCCGAGGGCGTCGGACAACGCGGTGTGCACGCAGATCGATGCGTGGGGAGAGGGGCTGTCGCCCGGACAATCCAGCTCGGTGGAGCTGGTCCGCGGTGGGGTCTGGATGGTCAACCATTACAAGCGTTGCACGCATGCCGAGGGCGACCTCGCGGCCACGCGGTTCTGCGCCTGGCTGATGGACAACACGTCCACCGAGTTCATGGAGTACAACGTCAACCGCACGCTCAGCTGCCTGCAGGGGCAGCGCATCGTGGGGTATCTGGGCAACACCGGTGTGGATGCCTGGTCGGGCACCGCACGGTTCACCCGGCTGACCGCGTCGGAGGATATGTTCCGGGTCGAGCTGCGCTATGCGCTCGACTACAGCGCGCCTTCGGAAGAGACCATGATGCAGCTGACGCTGACCGGCATGGAGTGACTCTCCGCCGCGACGTCAGCGCGGCAGCGGCGCGGTGTCGCAGGCGACGCGGGTCATGGGAAAATCCACGGCCTTGCCGGCATCGCCGATGGCGCCTTCGATGCGCGCCAGCAGGCGTGTGTCGCCGTCGCGGCGGTAGATCACGCGCTGCGGGAAATCGTTGTCGAGGTTCTCGAAGCGGGCTTCGTCGCCGCTGATCCGGATCGACGCAAACTCGGTGCGGTCCTGTCCGCCCGGCCAGGCGACGAAGGTCAGCACGCCGTCGTCCCGCCGACGCAGCTGCATGAACTCGAAGCCCGCCGTCCTGCCGTTCTTCACCGTGCGACCGATGCCGAACATGGTCCCCCCGGCCAGCACGCTCCACTGTTCGCCATTGCCGGTCTCGGCGCCATCCCGTGTCCAGCAGCCGGCAAGCCAGGCGAGACGGTCGAGGTCCGGTGTTTCCGGCGCGGCCGTCGCGGCGCCGGTGGATGCGAGCAATCCAAGGGTGAGCAGCATCCTGCGCATGGTCGGTGTTCCTGCGGGCCGTTCGCAGGAGTGTACTGCCGTGGCGGTGTCCTCGCCCTTCGTTGACATGGCCAGGGCCATGCTCGGTGGCTCCCTCTGCAGGAGTCCCGCGCATGCGTACCCTCGATGTTGTTGCGCAGGTCCCGTCGCCGGGCCAGGCGCCGACCGCGCCCCCGGCGCCGGTTGAAGAACCGATACGCCAGGATCCGCCACCGGCGGAACCGCCTACCGAGGTGCCGCCAGAGCGCGATCCGCCGCCCACTCAGCCCCCGCGCGAGGAGCCGCCCGGCGAGCCGCCGCCGGCGCCGCACGCGCTACGGTCGCGCGCCGCTTAATCGCGACGGGCGTGCGCGTCGGCGCGCATGCGCTCGTTGCCACGTAGTTCCGCTGTCACGTCGTGGATGAGCCGGGTGACCTCGTTGGCCAGACGGCGGCTGTCGGCGACCGAGCCGTAGAAGCGGAGGGTCCGCCCCGACACGAGCACGCCGGCCAGGCCGAGTTCGCCCTTGAGCGCTTCCACCTGGCGGTCGAAGACCCGCAGCCAGGGCTCCGAGGGCTCGATGTCCAGCATCGCGGTGATGGCCTCGTCTTCGGCAGGATCGACATCGGCCTGAAGATCAGGCACGTCGAAGCCCAGCAGGCGCGGGGCGCTGCGGTCTGGATCGGGTGTGGTCATGCCAGCATGGTACGCGCTGTTGGGCCGGGATGCCCGAGTAGCGTGAATGGCCCGTTCTGCAATTGATGCCCCATTTCACATCTGGAGCGAGTGATAGGTTCTCTCTGCTGCACATGAAGGTGCAGTTTCACGAGGCCTGCGGCGCCGCCGTGGGCCTCATGACAACATCATGAGAGGACTTCAGATGAAACGGATGGCATTGCTGTTGATGGTGGCGGGTGTGGCAGGGTCGGGAGCGGCCGCTGCGCAGGACGCCGACAAGGACGAGGAACTGGCGGTGGCGGTGAAGGCCTACATGGCCAGCCACGACCGCGTGACGATGGACGAGGCCGTGCGCCGGCTGCAGGTACAGGCCGAGCTGGCCCCGTTCAGCGAGAATCTCCAGGGCGAGTTCGCCGAGCGCTTCACCGCGATCCGGCTGATGGATTCGCCCGATCAGTACATCCGCGTGGATCTCACGGGTGATCGTCCGGTGCCGCCGCGGGTGATCCAGACCGCCAGCGGTCAGACGCGGGTCGAGTTCCGTGTCGGACGCGTGTTTACCCAGGAGGAGTTCCGCACACGGCTCAAGGACAGCGCCCCGTTGATCCGCAGCCTGATCCCGGGCGTCTCGGGCATCACCGGCTTCGCGGGCGACAACCGCGTGGTGGTGAGCATCGAAGGCAATGCCGACGAGGCAGCCCGTTATGCGCGCGTGCTGCCGAAGATCGAGCGCGCGTCCGGGTTGAAGGTGGAGCTGGAGCACTCGCAGGGCAGGGAGCGCAACGCCTCCGACGCCAGCGGCGGTGCGGTACTGCAGAACAACAACGACTACTGCACCACCGGCTTTGCCGTGTTGCACAAGGCCACCAATACGCGGGGCATCATCACCGCCGCGCACTGCCCGGACGCGCTGATCTACGGCAACTACGGCAGTACGCAGAACAACACCAAAGTCAGTTTCCCGCTGACGTTCCAGAACGCCATCTTCGATGGGAGTCACGACGTGCAGTGGCACAGCATTCCCGCACCACACGGCGTGACACAGGAAGTGTTCGGCAGCTCGAACAGCGAGTACGGCAAGCGTTCGATCATGTTCCTGTACGCGGCACCGATGGAGAACACCAATCTGTGTTTCCGTGGTGCGGTGTCCGGCTACAGCTGCGGCCAGGTGGTGTCGGTGACGCACGTGCCGGAAGGAACCTGCGGCGCCACCATCGTCTGCAACCCGGACTGGGTGCGGGTGGAGGGCACTTCCCTGTCCTGCACCGGCGGCGACAGCGGTGCAGCGGTGTTCTGGCAGAACTCCGGCTACGGCATCGTCAAGTCCGCCAAGTGGACCGGCGTCGGTGCGGGCAACTGCGACAGGCTGACGGTGATGCCGTTTGGCCGGGTGTCCGCACTGGGCCTTCGCGGCTTGTAGTCCGCGCTGGACACCGACGTGTTCGCCGCCGCGTGGAGGCGGCGAACACACGTCCAGCACGCTGCGTGAACATCCTCCAGACGATGCGACGACGTGGCTGAATCGCAGAATTTTCGTGTCACGCGGGCATCATCCGCAATGCGGAAAAGTCATTCCACCCGAGCAACACCACGGGCTTCCCGGAACAGACTGGAGTACACCGCAGTGACTACTGAATCGAAGACCACGCACAGCTTGAACGACCTCATCGAGATTGCCCGCGATGGCAAGACGTTCTACACCGAAGCGGCGTCGAAGGTCGAAGACGCCGAGCTGGCGGCGCTCTTCACCCGCATTGCCGGCGTCAAGGACGAGATCGTGCGCGCCCTCAGCACCACGGTGCTGGCCGCCGGTGGCACGCCTGCCGATCACGGTACGTTCGTCGGCAGCATGCAGCAGTTCTACGGCAAGGTGCGCGCCACGCTGGGTGACAAGCAGTACGGCTATGTCGCCGAGCTGGAGGAATCCGAGGACCGCCTGCTGAAGGCCTTCAAGGATGCCCTGACCGACGCGGACACCCCGCCGGCCGCGCGCGACCAGGTGCAGCGCCTGCTGCCGCAGGTGCAGGAATGCCACGCCGTGATGCGCGACCGCAAGCATGCGATGAAGCGCTGACCACACGGGCGGCCGCCGTCCCGCATGGCGGCCTGTCCAACGAGAACGCCCCGGCTTGCCGGGGCGTTTTCATTTGGCGCAGTTCGGGTCGGCACGAACGGTGGCGGTCGCATCGGCCGCCGGTTCCGGGTGGCGCAGCGCACAGACCCAGTCGAGCATCATGCAGTCGATCCGGGTGGCATCTGCAGGCCATTGCCGCACCAGGTGTTCACGAATCAGATCGTAGCGCGCCCAGCGTTCGGCCAGGCGCGCATCGCTGCGCCAGAGCCGGGCAAGCGACTCGCGCGCGAACTGGAATTCCGCTTGCTGGTGGGCAGTGGCGGGCATGGCGGCACATCGTATCCAGGGGCAGCCGCGGGGGCGGCGTGGCGCACTGTGCGTCGCTGGCGGACGCGTTGCAACTACCGCCCGTCCGAATCCTGTGCCTGCCCCGTGTTCATGAACAACGACTGTCGGAAAGCGGATAGCGGGGCGTCACCGACGGTGGCGTACGGGGGTGGGGGAATTGGTGCATACTCAAAACCAGAGACCGTTTTGGATCCCCTATGGAACACATGCGTTGGCTGACGCTTCGTCTTGGCAACAATCAATCCATCGGACCCAAGGCGCTGATGGACCTGTGGTCCAACGCGTGCGAGACGAACCAGTCCTCGGTGTCGCGTGAGTCGCTGCCGGGCAAATCCACGTCCTATGCCCTGCATGCGCCGACCTCGTTGGCTTACCCCAAGCGGGCCGAACTGCGCATGCGCAAACTGCTCGAAGAAGCCGGTTACACCTTCACCCTGGGCTCGCTGGCCGATCGCCCGGCACCGCAGCCGGTGCGCTTCCGCTGACCCGGCCTCAGCCGGCGTCCGTGACGAGGGGGCGCCACATGATCCGCACCGGCACGCCGCTGGCATGGCGGGTTGATTCCAGCGGTTGCCATCCGAGCCGGGCATACAGCCCGCCATCGTCGACCTCGGTCTGCAGGTAGAGATCGCGCACGCCCAGCGGCGTACCGCGAACCACCAGCGCGTCGATCAGCGTTGCCGCCAGACCGGTGCCACGGTGTGACGGTGCCACGTACACGCCGCCCAGCCAATGCAGGCGTTCCGGACGCTCGGTGCGTTCGTGGAATTTCAGTTGCGCGGCGCCCACGGGGACGTCGTTGTCCACCGCGACCAGCAGCAGCGGCAGTTCGTCTGCCTGCAGGAAAACCTCAAGACGTTGCTGCTCATCGGCCAGCGTGTGCCCCGGCACATGGCACCCCCACGTGTCGAAGTACCACTGGGCGAGGAGGGGCATCCATTCGGGATGCTCACTGAGGGCATGGAACTGCATCGTGGCACCTGCATGAATGGCCGCCCGACTATAGCACCGGGCCCCACGCGCACCGCCGCCGTTTGCGCCCTGCCGCCGCCGCGCCCACACTGGGGCGTGCCGCCCTTCGATGTTCCCCATGTCCGCCTCGCCCGCCTTCCATCTCCGCAGCTACGGCGCCACCTCGAGCGTGGACCGGCACGACTTCCTGCAATGGGTGCTGCCGGTGCGCGGCGATCTGGCGTTCGAGCTGGAAGGCAAGGGCGTCATGCTGGACCGGGTGCTGGGCGCCTGCGTGGTGCCTGATGCGGGACATGCGCAATGCGCGCGGGGTGACAACCGCTTCCTGATCGTGGACTGCCCGAAGGCGCTGCTGGACGACGACGACCTGCAACGCTGGCGGAGTCAGCCGTTGGTGGTGCTGTCGCGGCCGGTGCGCGCGCTGGTGGACGAGGCCGTTGCGCTGGCCGATGCGCAGGGGCGGGTGGATGACGCGGTGGCGCACCGCGGCCTGCCGCTGCTGCTGCAGTCGTTCGGGCGGGCCGGCGGGCGCGCACGCCTGCATGCCTTGTGCGCCGGCATCGATGCCGAGCCGGGGCAGGCATGGCCGGTCGCACGCATGGCGGCGCAGGCCGGGGTCAGCGGCAGCCGGCTGCATGCGCTGTTCCGTGAGGCGTTCGATCTGACGCCGCAGGCCTGGGTGGCGGCCAGCCGGCTGCGCTGGGCGCGTGCGCAGCTGGCCGGAAGCGACCTCCCCATTGCCCAGATCGCGGTGCAGGCGGGGTACTCCGAACAGAGTGCGCTGACCCGTGCGTTGCGCCGCGAGTGTGGTGTCACGCCAACCGACGTGCGGCGCAACGCGCGGCAGTAGTTCCGGTCAAGACGGGCAGGGGCGGCTTCCCTACACTGCCGCGTCCAGAACCTGCAGGGCCGTCACAGGCGCATGAATCGATCGATCGGATGGGGTATCGCCAATGGCATCGCGGCCGGTGCGCTGTGGGGCGTGGTGTTTCTGGCGCCGGCGATGCTGGCCAGCTTCCGGGCCGACCAGCTGTCGGCAGGCCGCTACCTGGTATACGGGCTGATTGCGGTGGTGCTGCTGGCGCCACGCTGGCGGCAGCTGCGCGGGCGGCTGGGCATGGCCGAATGGCGCGGCCTGCTGTGGCTGAGCCTGGCCGGCAACCTGGTGTATTTCCTGCTGCTGGCCACGGCGGTGCAGTGGGCCGGTGGCGCGGCGGCGTCGCTGATTGTCGGCCTGATTCCGGTGGTGGTCACCCTGGCCGGCGTACGCGAAGAGGGTGCGGTGCCGCTGCGCAGGCTGGCGCCGGCGCTGCTGCTGTGCCTGTGCGGGGTGGCGCTGGTCGGCTATGAAGCGCTGCTGGCCGAGCACGCGGAGGGATCGGCCGCGCAGCGTCTGCTGGGGCTGCTGTGTGCGGTCGGGGCGCTGTTCTCGTGGGCGGTGTACTCCATTGGCAACAGCCGCTGGCTGGCGCGTCGTCCCGACCTGAGTGGCCACGACTGGTCGCTGCTGACCGGTGTTGCCACTGGCGCGCTGGCGCTGCTGCTGGTGCCCACCGCCTTCTTCGCCGGCACGCCGGCGCATCCGCCGGCACAGTGGGGCCTGTTCTGGCTGATCAGCGCAGGTGTGGCGGTGGTGGCCTCGGTGCTGGGCAATGCGTGCTGGAACCGGGCCAGCCGGCATCTGCCGCTGACGCTGACCGGGCAGATGATCGTGTTCGAAACCCTGTTCGCGCTGCTGTACGGATTTGCCTGGCAGCAACGCTGGCCCACCCACATGGAGACGGTGGCGATCGTCTGCCTGGTCTCCGGTGTGCTGCTGTGCGCGCATGCGCATCGGCCGCCACGGGCGGTGGCCGAGCACGTCGGCTGAGCCCGAAGCCGCGCGGCGCAAGGATGGTCACATTCGCAACCGTTTCGCCGATGTTGCGCGGCGTTGCCTGCATCGGTTTTTTTGCAACGCAGCACTTGACAGGGCCCGGGCCGGCGTAGTTTTCTTGACGCATGGACCTGCGTATCGCCACCGCCTCGACGCCGCTTCCCGCCTCCGCGGGTCGCCCGGTCATGGCCGCCGGTACCACCACCATTACCACCGTCACCACTCGCCTGGTGCGGCCCGTCGTCTTCGCGTAATTTCCGAAAACCACGGCCCCGCACCCGGATCAGGTTGCGGGGGATGCCTTCAACCTGAACGACGCGGGGCCTCGAATCGAGGTCAGCATGTCTTCTGCCGCCGTTCCACCCCGTTCCGCCGATGCCTCCGTTGCTGCCGCGCCGCTGCGTGCGGTCACCTCGACCGTGGTCCACAAGTTCGGCGGCACCTCGGTCGCCGATGCAGAGCGCTACCGCCATGTGGCGCAGCTGCTGCTGGCCCGCGAGGAGGCGACCCAGGTCACCGTGGTGTCGGCGATGAAGGGGGTCACCGATGCGCTGATCGCCCTGGCCGGGCTGGCCGCCGACAACGCGCCCACCTGGCGCGACCACTGGCATGACCTGCGCGCGCGGCACCGCGGGGCGGCCGTGGCGCTGCTTGGCGAGCATGCCGGCGCGACCGTGGAATGGCTGGATGCCCGTTTCGAGCACCTCGCCGAGGTGCTGGGCGCGTTGGCGGTGATCGGCGAACTGCCGGCCGAGGTCCTCGACCGGGTGCAGGGCCTGGGTGAGGTGTACTCGGCGCACCTGCTTGGCCACTACCTGCAGGCCACCGGCGTGGTGTGCGAGGTGCTGGATGCGCGCGATGTGCTGGTGGTCGACCGCGGCGAGCTGGGTGTGGATGTGGACTGGGCGGTGAGCGCGCAGCGCCTGCAGCAGTGGCGGCTGGCGCACCCGGCCCCGCGCGTGGTGGCCACCGGCTTCGTTGCCCGCGACCGCCGTGACCGCGTGACCACGCTCGGGCGCAACGGCAGCGACTACTCCGGCGCGATCTTCGCCGCGCTGTTCAATGCCGATGAGCTGCATATCTGGACCGACGTGGACGGGGTACTGTCGGCCGATCCACGGGTGGTGCCCGAAGCGGTGCAACTGGAGGCGCTGAGTTACGACGAAGCCTGCGAACTGGCCTACTTCGGCGCCAAGGTGGTGCACCCGCAGACGATGTCGCCGGCGATCGAGCGCGGCCTGCCCATCATCATCCGCAACACGTTCCGGCCCGATCATCCGGGCACGCGGATCACCGCCGAGCGCACCGCGTCGGGCCCGATCAAAGGGTTGACGCTGAGCCCGGATCTGGCCGTGTTGAACCTGGAAGGCACCGGTCTGATCGGCGTGCCGGGCACCGCCGAACGCGTGTTCGCGGCACTGCGCAATGCGCACGTGTCGGTGGTGATGATCTCGCAGGGCTCGTCCGAGCACTCCATCTGCTGCGTGGTCCGGCAGGCGGAAGTGGCCCGCGGGCGCGACGCGCTGCTGCATGCGTTCGCGCATGAGCTGAGCCTGGGCCAGGTGCAGCGGGTGCAGGTCACCGACAACGTGAGCGTGCTGGCCGCGGTGGGCGACGGCATGGCCGGGCAGCCCGGCGTGGCCGCGCGGCTGTTCGAGTCGCTGGGCCGCGCGCAGGTCAACATCCTGGCGATCGCGCAGGGCTCGTCCGAACGCAACATCTCGGTGGCGGTGGACAGCCGGCACGCCACCAAGGCGCTGCGTGCGGCGCACGCCGGTTTCTGGCTGTCCCCGCAGACCTTCGCGGTCGGCGTTATCGGCCCCGGCAACGTGGGCGCAGCGCTGCTGGACCAGCTGCAGGGCGCACAGGCGTCGCTGCTGGGACGTGCCAACCTGGACCTGCGCCTGCGGGCGGTGGCCTCGCGCAGCCGGATGCTGCTGGACCCCCGCAGCCTGCAGGGGCCGTGGCGCGACGCGTTGGCGGCCGGCAGCGTGCCCAGCGATCTGGACGCCTTTACGGCGCACCTGCTGTCGGCGCACCTGCCACATGCGGTGATCATCGACTGCAGCGGCAGCGCGGACGTTGCCGATCGCTACGCCGGCTGGCTGGCGGCCGGCATCCACGTGGTCACCCCGAACAAGCAGGCCGGCGCCGGCTCGCTGGAGCGCTACCACGCCATCCGCGAGGCGGCCGCTGCCAGCGGTGCGCGCTTCCGTTACGAAGCCACGGTCGGCGCCGGGCTGCCGGTGATCACCACCCTGCGCGACCTGGTCGATACCGGCGACGAAGTGCTGGCCATCGACGGCATCTTCTCCGGCACGCTGGCCTGGCTGTTCAACAAGTACGACGGGCAGGTGCCGTTCTCGGCGCTGGTGGAGCAGGCGCGCGGCATGGGCTACACCGAGCCGGACCCGCGCGACGATCTGTCCGGTGTCGACGTGGCGCGGAAGCTGGTGATCCTCGCACGCGAGGCCGGGCGCGAACTGAGCCTGGCGCAGGTGCAGGTGGAAAGCCTGGTGCCCGAAGCGCTTCGCCAGGCCAGCGTGGAGGACTTCATGGCCGGGCTGGATACGGTGGACGCGGCGTTCGCCGAGCGCCTGGCGCAGGCGCGGGCACGCGGCGCGGTGCTGCGCTACGTGGCGCGGCTGTCGACCGACGGCGCGTCGGTGGGGCTGGTCGAACTGCCGGCGGGGCACGCGTTCGCCGGTCTGCGGTTGACCGACAACGTGGTGCAGTTCACCACGCGCCGCTACTGCGACAACCCGTTGGTGGTGCAGGGGCCGGGTGCCGGGCCGGACGTGACGGCGGCAGGCGTGTTCGCCGACCTGTTGCGCGTGGCCGCCGGTGAAGGAGCGCGCCTGTGAGGGCAGTTCTGGACCAGGCACGCGCGTTCTCACCGGCGTCGGTCGGCAACGCGGCGGTAGGGTTCGACATTCTCGGCCATGCCATCGCGGGCGTCGGCGACACCGTGACGGTGCGCCGCATCGATGCGCCCGAGGTGCGTATCGATGCGATCCGCGGTACGCCGTTCGACCTGCCGTTGCGTGCCGAAGACAACACCGCCGGTGCGGCATTGATCGCCCTGCGCGAGGCGCTGGCGTTGCCGTTCGGCTTCGCGGTGGAGATCGACAAGGGCATCGCGCTGGGCTCGGGCATGGGCGGTTCGGCCGCATCGTGCGTGGCTGCGCTGGTGGCGGCCAACGTGCTGCTGGCGGTGCCGCTGTCGCGCGAAGCGCTGTACCCGTTCGCATTGACCGGCGAGGCGGTGGCCAGCGGTGGCCGGCACGGCGACAACCTCGGGCCGATGCTGCTGGGCGGGCTGGTGCTGAGCACGGCCGACCGGCTGGTGCCGGTGCCGGTGCCGGCGGAGTGGCACAGCCTGCTGGTCCATCCCGAGGCGGTGCTGGAAACCCGGCGCGCACGCGCGGCCCTGCAGGGCGCCTATGCGCTGTCGGAGTTTGTGGCGCAGAGCGCCAACCTGGCGCTGGTACTGAGCGGCTGCTACACCGGCGATGCGACGCTGGTGCGGGCCGGGCTGCGCGATGTACTGGTCGAGCCGCGCCGTGCCGGGCTGATCGGCGGCTTCCACGCCGCGCGCGATGCGGCATTGGCGGCCGGCGCGATGGGCGCGAGCATTTCCGGCGCCGGTCCCAGCGTGTTCGCCTGGTTCGAACACGCCGCCGCGGCGCAGGCCGCGCAGGCGGCGGTGCAGCGGGCGTTCGCCGATGCCGGTTTTGACAGCCAGGCCTGGGTGTCGCCGTTGAACGCGCCTGGCGCGCACCTGCTGTGAGCGCTGCGACCCTCTCCCTTTCCCCAGGATGTCCGATGAATTTCGTTTCCACCCGTCATGCCGCTCCCGCCGCTTCGCTGAGCCAGGCCATCGCCGCCGGGCTTGCCCCCGATGGCGGGCTGTACGTTCCGGCCCGTCGTCCCGTGCCGCAGGCATGGCGCGCGCAGGGCAGCCTGGCGCAGGACGCCGCTGCGGTACTTGCGCCGTACTTCGCCGGCGATGCGCTGGCTGCCGCGCTGCCAGCGCTGTGCGCGCAGGCATTCGACTTCCCGGCGCCGCTGCGCGCGCTGTCCACGCCGGGCGACCACGTGCTGGAGCTGTTCCACGGTCCCACCGCGGCGTTCAAGGATTTCGGTGCGCGTTTCCTCGCCGCGAGCCTGTCCCGGCTGCAACGCGACCAGGCCCGCCCGCTGACCATCGTGGTGGCCACTTCCGGCGACACGGGGGCTGCCGTGGCCGCCGCGTTCCATCGCCAACCGGGCATCCGGGTGGTGGTGCTGTATCCGGATGGGCGGGTATCGCCGCGGCAGGCGCATCAGCTGGGCTGCTTCGGCGACAACATCCGCACGCTGCGCGTGGCCGGATCGTTCGATGACTGCCAGGCGATGGTCAAGCAGGCGCTGGGCGACCGCGCGCTGCAGGAACAGGTGCCGCTGAGCTCGGCCAACAGCATCAGCCTGGGGCGTTGGCTGCCGCAGATGAGCTACTACGCGCATGCCGCGCTGGAACACCAAGCCGCCACCGGGCAGGTGCTGAACCTGGTGGTGCCCACCGGCAACCTCGGCAATGCGATGGCGGCGCTGCTGGCGCGGGCGATGGGCCTGCCGCTGGGTCGGATCGCGCTGGCCACCAATGCCAACGATGTGCTGCCGCGCTTCTTCCACGGGGCCGACTATGCGCCGGCCACCAGCGTAGCGACGGTGGCCAATGCAATGGACGTGGGCGCGCCGAGCAATTTCGAGCGGTTGCGCTGGCTGTATGCCGAGGACGACGCGGCGCTGCGGGCCGACGTCCGTGCCGAGGCAATCGACGATGCGGCGATCCGCGCGCTGATCGCACGTCGGCATGCGCAGGCCGGGGAGGTGTTCTGTCCGCATACCGCCACGGCGGTGGCCCTGCTGGAACGCCTGCGCGCGGAAGGTGTCCAGGGCGATTGGGCGGTCGCCGCCACTGCACACCCGGCCAAGTTCGAGGCGGTGGTGGAGCCGGTGATCGGCCGTGCGCTCGAGGTGCCGCCGGCATTGGCCGCGCTGCTGGAGCGCCCGGCGAGCGCCGAACCCTGCGCGCCGGACTACGCCGCTTTGCGTGAGGTGCTGCTGCAGCCGTAAGACCCGTCAACGCCGGGTAGGCCCCGGCAGTGCGTCAGTACGCTTCGTCGGCCGACAGCTGGCGCAGGGCGTCCTCGTCGAGAATCTCGACGGTGTTCAGATGGGGCAGGGCGATCAGGCCCTGCTGGCGCAGCTTGGTGAAGGTGCGGCTGACCGTTTCCATCGTCAGGCCGAGGTGGTCGGCGATATCGCCGCGCCCCATCGGCAGGGTCACGCGTTGCCCGTCGCCCCCCAGCCGTGCTTCGCGCGCGGCCAGCCGCAGCAGGAAGTCGGCCAGTTTCTCGGCCGGTTGCAGGCGGCCCAGTGCGAGCGCGGCATCCTGGGCCGCATCCAGTTCCTGGCAGGCGCGCTGCAGCAGCTTGCGCTCCAGGTGCGGGAAGCGCGCGCGCAGGTCCTTCATCTGCGGCAGGGCGACCCGGCACACGCGGCTGTCGGCGATGGCCTCGATGTCATAGCGATGGTGGTCGCTGCCGCTGAGGCCGAGGTAGTCGCCCGGCAGCACGAAGCCGCTGATCTGGCGGCGGCCGTCGGCCAGGGTGCGCACCAGGCGCAGCGCGCCGGCGGTCAAGGTATAGACATGGTGGCGCGGCTCACCGGCGCGGGCCAGGTTGGCCCCCAGCGGCAGCGGCTGGGACACGGTGACGCGCTCCAGGGCCAGCACCTCGTCCGGCGCCAGTGCCGAGCACACCGCCAGATGACGCACCGAGCAGTGCAGGCAGTCGCGCAGCGGCGAGCAGCCCGGCGCGACGGGGTCTTCAACGGCGGAGAGGGCGTTACCGGGGTGGGGCCGGGTCATGTCAAACCAGGGAGCGGGGCCTGCCTATGATACGTCATGCGGTCGTTGGCCCGGGCCGTGCCCGCCGGGCGAGGTGCCGCCGCCCGGCTGCGGCTAGAATATGCAGCTCGCTCATCCCCCCGTTTTGCAGGAGTCCCGCAAGTGATCAAGCCCCGTACGCCGCCTGGCATCATGGAATTGCTGCCGCGTGAGCAGATCGCGTTCCAGCGCATGCTGGACGTCATCCGCCGCAACTACGAGCGGTTCGGGTTCCTGCCGGTGGAGACGCCGGTGTTCGAGCTGTCCGACGTGCTGTTGACCAAGTCCGGTGGCGAGACCGAGCGCCAGGTGTATTTCGTGCAGTCCACCGGTGCGCTGGCCAATGCCGCCGAAGCGGGCGACAAGAGCCTGCCGGAACTGGCCCTGCGTTTCGACCTGACCGTGCCGCTGGCGCGGTATGTGGCCGAGCACGAACACGACCTGACCTTCCCGTTCCGCCGTTACCAGATGCAGCGGGTGTACCGCGGCGAGCGCGCCCAGCGTGGTCGTTTCCGCGAGTTCTACCAGTGCGACATCGATGTGATCGGCAAGGACAGCCTGAGCGTGCGCTACGACGCCGAAGTGCTGGCCGTGATCCACGCGGTGTTTGCCGAGCTGAGCATCGGTGATTTCAGCATCCAGTTGAACAACCGCAAGCTGCTGCGCGGCTTCTTTGAAAGCCTGGGCGTGGCCGATGGCGAACGCCAGCTGGCGGTGCTGCGCGAAGTGGACAAGCTGGACAAGCGCGGCCCGGATTACGTGCGCGAGACGCTGGTGGGCGAGGGCTTCGGCATTCCGGCCGAGCAGGTCGAGCGGATCCTGGCCTTTGTCGCGGTGCGCTCCAGCAGCCACGCCGATGCACTGGCGCAGCTGGATGCACTGCTGGCCGACCCGGCCGCCAGCGACATGCTCAAGGCCGGTGTGGCCGAGCTGCGCGAGGTGCTGGAGCTGGTCAAGGCGCTGGGCGTGCCGGACTCCGCGTACTGCCTGAACTTCTCCATCGCCCGCGGCCTGGATTACTACACCGGCACCGTTTACGAGACCACACTGACCGACCACCCGCAGATCGGGTCGATCTGCTCGGGCGGCCGCTACGAAGACCTGGCCAGCCACTACAGCAAGTCGCGCCTGCCCGGCGTGGGCATCTCGATCGGCTTGACCCGCCTGTTCTGGCAGCTGCGCGAAGCCGGCCTGATTGCCGGTATCGAGGACAGCAGCGTGCATGCGCTGGTGGCGCTGATGGACGACAACGGTCTGGCCCAATCGCTGGACATCGCCCGCCGCCTGCGTGCCGGCGGCATCAACGCCGAAGTGCAGATGGAGCCGAAGAAGATCGGCAAGCAGTTCCAGTACGCCGCCAAGGCCGGCATCCGTTTCGTGGTGCTGGCCGGTGAAGACGAGCTGGCGCGCGGCGTGGTCGCGGTCAAGGACCTGCTGCGCGAGCAGCAGTTCGAGGTCGCCCGCGAAGAACTGGCCAGCAGCCTGCAGGTGGAGCTGGAGCAGGCCAAGGTCATGCCGTGAGGCAGACCGGGGCAGGGGCGCTGATGGCGCTCCTGCTGGTGGGGTGCCAGAGCGATCCGGCGCTCCACAGCCAGCGCATCGGCCCGGGGCACTACCGGCTGGTGGTCGACCGCTGCCATGTGTACGAGGTGGAGCCCCAGCAGCGCAACCCGCTGGAGCTGGACCTGGAAGCGCTCGCCGCACGGACGTGTGGCGGCCGGGCGGGGCCGCTGGAAGCGCTGCAGCCGGTGCCCAGCCGCCAGGGCAGCCTGTTCGGCGAATGCCTGCGCAGCGGCGCCCTGCGCGCCGAGGTGCGTTGCCAGGGCATCACTCCCCGATAGCGCCGACCGTGGGTCGCCTGTCGTCGTCACGACATCCCCCGGGAGCCGCCGCGCCGTGCGCTGCCCGCCGTCCACCGGTGGGCTTTCCCCCATATCTGAATCCTCCCCGGTCCGCGCCCTGCGGTGTTTGACCGTGGCCCTTCGTTTGCGCTAATGTATTAGCGCGCTATTACATTGATACGATGAAACTACGCCCGATCCCCCGTGAAAAAGATGCCCAGGCCGACCTGTCGGCGCTGGCCCGTGCCTTCGCTGCGCTGTCCAGCCCGGAGCAGGTCACCGCCTTCCTGCGTGACCTGTGCACCCCGGCCGAGCTGGAGGCGCTGTCGGACCGCTGGAAGGTGGTGCCGCTGCTGCAGCAGGGCGTGCCGTATCGCGAAATCCATGAATTGACGGGTGTCAGCGTGACCACCACCGGCCGCGTCGCGCGTTCGCTGGAGCATGGACATGGCGGGTATGCCGCCGCCGTTGCTGCCACTGCGACCCCTTCCGAATCCACGTAGAGACCCTCCCCATGAGTGCAACCCAGACCGCCCCGGCACGCGACCGGCTGCGTATCGCCATCCAGAAGAACGGGCGGCTGGCCGAGCCGGCCCGCAGCCTTCTTACCGCCTGCGGGCTGAGCTGGCGGCAGAGCCGCGACAAGCTGTTCTGCTATGGCGAATCGCTGCCGGTGGACCTGCTGCTGGTGCGTGACGACGACATTCCCGGCCTGATCGCCGACGGCGTCTGCGATTTCGGCATCGTCGGCCGCAACGAGCTGGACGAGCAGGGGGCCGCCCGTCGCCGGATCGGGCTGCCGCAGGCCTACCAGGCGCTGCGCGGGCTCAACTTCGGCCAGTGCCGGTTGATGCTTGCGGTGCCGGAGGAATGGGAGTGGCAGGGCGTGGCCACGCTGGCCGGCAAGCGCATCGCCACCAGCTACCCGGCAATCCTGGCCGACTGGCTCGAGGCGCGCGGCATCGACGCGCAGGTGGTGGAGCTGTCCGGCTCGGTCGAGATCGCGCCGCGCCTGGGCACGGCCGACCTGATCTGCGACCTGGTGTCCAGCGGCGCGACGTTGGCCGCCAACCAGCTTAAGCCGGTGGAAACGCTGCTCGACAGCGAGGCGGTGCTGGCCGGTCCGGTACGGACGCCCGATGATGCGCGCGCCGGCCTGATGGCGATGCTGCTGCGCCGCCTGGATGCCGTGGTGAAGGTGCAGGACAGCAAGCTGCTGATGTTCCGCGCCGCGCTGGACCGCGTGTCCGAGCTGACCCGCCTGCTGCCCGATGCCGATCCGCTGGTGCACCTGCCCGACGACGGCGGACACCTGCGCCTGCAGACCATGTGCCACGGTGCCTTGACCTGGCAGCGGCTGGAAGAGCTGGAGCGCGCTGGCGCCCAGGGATTGATGGTCCTGAGCGTGGAGCGGTCGCTGGCATGAATCGTCTGCAATGGTCCCAACTGGATGCCGATGCCCAGGCGCAGGCGCTGCAGCGCCCCGTGCAGGCGGTGGCGGCACGCACCCGCGAATCGGTGGCGTCGCTGATCGCGGCGGTACGCGCCGATGGCGACACCGCGCTGCGCGAAATCAGCCTGCGCTTCGATGGCGTGGCCCCGGCAACCTTCGAGGTAAGTGAGGCCGAATTCGCCGCTGCCGAGCAGGCGGTGTCGGCCGATCTGCGCCAGGCGATGGTCGAGGCCGCCGCACGCATCGCGATGTTCCACCAGGCCGGCATGAGCCAGGGCTATGCGGTGGAGACCGCGCCCGGTGTGCGCTGCGAGCGCGTGGTGCGGCCGATCGGCCGGGTTGGCCTGTACGTGCCGGCAGGCAGCGCGCCGCTGCCGTCCACTGCATTGATGCTCGGCGTACCGGCGCGGTTGGCCGGCTGCCGCGAAGTGGTGTTGTGCACGCCGCCGCGCAGCGACGGTACTGCCGATCCGGCGGTGCTGGTGGCCGCACGCCTGACCGGTGTGCACCGTGTGTTCACGCTCGGCGGCGCACAGGCCATCGCCGCGATGGCCTACGGCACCGACAGCGTGCCGGCCTGCGACAAGCTGTTCGGGCCGGGCAACAGTTTTGTCACCGAAGCCAAGCAGCAGGTGGCACAGGACGGTGCGGCGGCGATCGACATGCCGGCCGGTCCCTCTGAAGTGCTGGTGATCGCCGATGCCGGCGCCAACCCCGCGTTCGTCGCCGCGGACCTGCTGTCGCAGGCCGAGCACGGCCCGGATTCGCAGGTGCTGCTGCTTACCGACGATGCGGCCATGCTCGCCAAGGTGGCGGCGGCGGTCGACGACCAGCTCGCCCGCCTGTCGCGCGCGTCGATCGCGGCGCAGGCATTGCAGGCATCGCGCCTGATCCAGGTGGACTCGCTGGCGCAGGCCTTCGAGATCAGCAACCGTTACGCGCCCGAACACCTGATTCTGGCGCTGCGCGAACCGCGCGCCTGGCTGGACAAGGTCGAGGCCGCCGGCTCGGTGTTCCTTGGCGACTACACACCCGAAGCGCTGGGCGACTACTGCAGCGGCACCAACCACGTGCTGCCCACCGCCGGCGCGGCGCGTGCATACAGCGGCGTCAGCGTAGCCAGCTTCCAGAACCTGATCAGCGTGCAGTCGGCCACGCCCGCGGGCATCGCGGCGATCGGCGAATGCGCACGCGTGCTCGCCCGCGCCGAAGGCCTGGATGCGCACGAGAACGCGGTGACGCTGCGCATGGAGGCGGCCGCATGAGCGCTGCTTCCATCCTGTCGCTGGTGCGCAGCGATCTGCAGGCGTTTGCCGGCTATTCGTCGGCACGCAGCAGTGCGCTGGCGGGCGATGTGTGGCTCAACGCCAACGAATCGGCGTGGGCCAATCCGGCTGATGCTGCCGGTGGCGCACGCCGCTACCCGGACCCGCAGCCGGCCGCATTGCGCGGGCGACTGGCCAGCCTGTACGGCTGCGCGCCCGAGCAGCTGCTGATCGGCCGTGGCAGCGACGAGGCCATTGATCTGCTGGTGCGGGCGCTGTGTGAGCCGGGCCGCGACGCGGTGGTGACCACGCCGCCGGTGTTCGGCATGTACGCGGTGTGCGCGCGGCTGCAGAACGCGCCGCTGGTCGAGGTGCCGCTGGTCGATCATGGTGATGCGCTCGCGGCCGATATCGACGCGGTGATCGCTGCGGCGCTGGCCGCCAACGCCAAGCTGGTGTTCCTGTGTTCGCCATCGAACCCGGCCGGCAGCGCGATCATGCTGGCCGAGATCGAGCGCGTGGCGACGGCGCTGCAGGGCAGGGCATTGGTGGTGGTGGACGAGGCCTATGGCGAGTATGCGGAGCAGCCGTCCGCCACGACGCTGTTGAGCCGCTACGACAACATCGCCGTGCTGCGCACGCTGTCCAAGGCGCATGCGCTGGCGGCCGCCCGCATCGGCAGCCTGATCGCCGACGCCGGCCTGATCCAGCTGCTGCGCCGCTGCCAGGCGCCGTACCCGGTGCCGGCCCCCTGTGCGGATCTGGCGTTGGCCGGTCTTGCACCGGACGCGCTGGCCGTGACCACCCAGCGCATCGCGCAGGTCAAAACAGAACGCGCGCGGCTGCGGGCCGGCCTGACTGCGCTGCCCGGTGTGCTGCGCGTGTATCCCTCGCAGGGCAACTACCTGCTCGTACGCTTCGCCGACGCACAAGGCGCCTTCGATGCGCTGCTCGCCGCCGGCGTGGTGGTGCGCGACCAGCGCGCCGCGCCGCAGCTCGGCGATGCCCTGCGCATCACCCTTGGCAGCCCGGAGCAGAACGACCGCGTGCTTGCCGCCCTGACTGCCCGGAGGGCCGCCGCATGACCCCGATTCTGTTTGTCGACCGCGACGGCACCCTGATCGAAGAGCCGGCCGATTTCCAGATCGATGCCTACGAGAAGCTGCGCTTCGTCCGCGACGTGATCCCGGCGATGCTCAGACTGCGCGACGCCGGCTATCAGTTCGTGATCGTCAGCAATCAGGACGGGCTGGGCAGCGAGGGCTATCCGCAGGCCGCGTTCGACGGCCCGAACGACCTGATGCTGCAGATCTTCGCCAGCCAGGGCATCGTGTTCCGTGACGTGCTCATCGACGGCACCTCGCCGCACGAGAATGCACCGACGCGCAAGCCCGGCATCGGCCTGATGCTGCCCTATCTGCAGGACCGCGGCATCGACTGGGCGCGCTCAGCGATGGTGGGCGACCGGCCCACCGACATCCAGTTCGCGCAGAACATGAACATCCGCGGCTTCCAGCTGCGCACCGCGCAGTTCGGTGGCGAGTGGGACTGGAACGGCATCGCGCACGAGCTGGCCGATGCGCCGCGGCGCGCGGTCGTGCAGCGCAATACCAAGGAAACCCGGATCCGCGTCGAGGTCGACCTGGACCGCGTCGCCGAGCCGCAGACCCACACCGGCCTGCCGTTCTTCGACCACATGCTGGAGCAGATCGGCAAGCACGGCGGGTTTGCGCTGACCGTGCAGGCCGAGGGCGACCTGCACATCGACGAGCACCACACCATCGAGGACACCGGTCTTGCGCTGGGCCAGGCCCTGCGCGAGGCGCTGGGCGACAAGCGCGGCATCGGCCGCTATGGCTTTACCCTGCCGATGGACGAGACCCTGGCCAGCGCCGCGCTGGATTTCAGCGGCCGGCCGTACTTCGTGTTCGATGGCGAGTTCAAGCGCGAGCGCGTGGGCGACATGCCCACCGAGCTGGTGCCGCACTTCTTCCGCTCGCTGTGCGATGCGGCCGGCCTCAACCTCAACCTCAGCGTGCGCGGCGACAACGACCACCACAAGGTCGAAGCCTGCTTCAAGGCACTGGCCCGCGCCCTGCGCCAGGCCTTGCCGCGCCAGGGCAGCGCGTTGCCCAGTACCAAGGGGGCGCTGTGAGCGAGGTCGCCCTGATCGATGCCGGCGGCGCCAACCTCGGCTCGGTCCGCTATGCACTGGAGCGGCTTGGCGCACGCGTGCGCCTGGTGCGCGATGCAGCCGGCCTGCGCGGCGTGTCGCGGGTGATCCTGCCCGGTGTGGGCGCCGCGCCGCACGGCATGGCGCGCCTGCATGCGCAGGGGCTGGTGCAACCCCTGCGCGAACTGGAGGTGCCGCTGCTGGGCATCTGCCTGGGCATGCAGCTGTTGTTTGAAGGCTCCGAAGAAGGTCATGTCGAGTGCCTCGGCCTGCTGCCCGGCGTGGTCCGCCACCTGCATCCGGCCACCGGGATCCGGGTGCCGCACATGGGCTGGAACCGCCTGCTGCCGCTGCGCCATGCGACGCTGATGAACGGCGTGGCCGACCGCGCCAGTGCCTACTTCGTGCACAGCTACGCCGCGCCGTTGAACGAACACACCGTGGCGGCATGCGACCACGGCGGCCTGTTCGCGGCGGTGGTGCAGCGCGGCCGCCACAGTGGCGCGCAGTTCCATCCCGAACGGTCGGCCGCCACCGGCGCCCGGATCCTGCGCAACTTCATCGAGAACGCCTCCCCATGAGTTTCATCGTCTATCCCGCACTGGACATCCGCGACGGCCGCGTGGTGCGCCTGCTGCAGGGCGATTACAACCAGCAGACCACCTATGGCGACGACCCGCTGCCGCGCGCGCAGGCGTTTGCGGACGCCGGCGCCAGCTGGATGCACCTGGTCGACCTCGACGCCGCCCGTGCCGGCGGCTACACCCTGGCGCCCCTGCTCTCGGCGATCACCACGCAGACCGGGCTGAAAGTGCAGACCGGCGGCGGCGTGCGCTCGCGCGACGATGTCGCGCGCATCCTGCAGGCCGGTGCTGCCCGCGTGGTCGTTGGCTCGGTGTCGGTACGCGAGCCGGACACGGTGATCGGCTGGCTGCGTGAGTTCGGCGCGGAGCGGCTGACCATCGCCCTCGACGCCCGCCAGGCCGAGGACGGCCGCTGGCTGTTGCCGGTGCACGGCTGGACCGAGACCGCCGAGGACACCCTGGACGTGCTGGCCCAGCGCTACGCCGAGGCCGGCATGCGTCATCTGCTGTGCACCGATATCGCCCGCGACGGCATGCTGTCCGGCCCGAACATCCCCCTCTACCACCATCTGGCAGACCTTCTCCCGGGTGTGGCGGTACAGGCCTCCGGCGGCGTGCGCAGCGCCGCCGATGTGGCCGAGGCCAAGGCCGTGGGCTGCGGTGGCGCGATCCTGGGCAAGGCGCTGCTCGAGGGGCGGATGACCCTGGAAGGAGCGCTGGCATGCTGAGCCGCCGGCTGATTCCGTGCCTGGACGTGCGCGATGGCCGCGTGGTCAAGGGCGTGCGCTTCCGCGACCACGTCGACATGGGCGACATCGCCGAGCTGGCGCTGCGCTACCGCGACCAGGGCGCCGACGAACTGGTGTTCTACGACATTGGCGCGAGCCCGGAAGGGCGCGCCGTGGACGTGGCCTGGATCGAGCGGATCGCACGCCTGATCGACATTCCGTTCTGCGTTGCCGGTGGCATCAGCGACGTGGAGACCGCCCGCCGTGTGCTGTATGCCGGCGCCGACAAGATCTCGATCAATTCGCCGGCGCTCGGTCGCCCGGCCTTGATCGAGGAACTGGCCGACGCCTTCGGCGTGCAGTGCGTGGTGGTCGGCATCGATTCGGTCCGCGAGCCCGATGGCGAATGGCGGGTGCGCCGTTTCAGCGGCGACCCCGACAAGACCCAGGCGGTGCCGATGCGCACGCTGGACTGGCTGGTGGAGGCGCAGCGCCGCGGTGCCGGCGAGATCGTGCTGAACTGCATGGACAGCGACGGCGTGCGCCGCGGCTACGACGTGGCCCAGCTGCGCCAGGCACGCGCGCTGTGCCAGGTGCCGCTGATCGCCTCCGGCGGCGCCGGGGAGATGCAGCATTTCGCCGATGTGTTCGACCAGGCCGATGTCGATGGCGCCCTGGCCGCGAGCGTGTTCCACAGTGGCGCCATTGCCATTCCCGCACTCAAGCAGTTCCTGCGCGAGCAGCAGATCGAGGTACGTGATGTCTATTGAAGTATTTCCCTCCCGCGAGGCGCTGGCTGCACTCGACTGGGCCAAGGGCGACGGCCTGCTGCCGGTGGTGGTGCAGGATGCCGATACGCTGGCCGTGCTGATGCTCGGCTACGCCAACGCCGAATCGCTGGAACTTACCCTGGTGACCGGCCACATGACCTTCTTCAGCCGCAGCAGGCAGCGTCTGTGGACCAAAGGCGAGTCGTCCGGCAACGTGCTGGCGGTGACGGCCGTGCGGGTGGACTGCGACAGCGACAGCCTGCTGGTCAGTGCGCGCCCGGCGGGACCGACCTGCCATACCGGCACCGAAAGCTGCTTCGCGCAGGCACCCGGCAGCTTCCTCGGGCGGCTGGATGCGCTGGTGCGGCAGCGCGAGCAGGCGCGTCCGGCCGGCAGCTACACCACCTCGCTGTTCGAGGCAGGCACCCGGCGGATTGCCCAGAAGGTGGGCGAGGAGGGCGTGGAAACCGCGCTGGCCGGGGTGGTACAGGACGACGCGGCGCTGCTGGGCGAATCGGCGGACCTGCTGTTCCACCTCACCGTGCTGCTGCGTGCGCGCGGACTCGGGCTGGAGGATGCGGTGGCCGTACTGGCGGCGCGTCACGCCGCCTGAGCGTTGCCCCGGCTGGTTTAACGTTGGTGAAACGCACAGCAGGGGATGATGTGCGGCTTTACAATCGCCCACCCCGAACGGAACCCCCTCGATGACCCGCACTGCTGCCTGGCTGGCCTGCCTGCTGTTGACGACCGCCCCTGCCTGGGCTGCCGAGGTGACCGTGACCGGCAAGGTCTACCAGGAACGCGACGGCAAACCGGGGCGTGGCCCCACCGATCCGGGCCTGGCCGGCGTGCAGGTCTCCAACGGCGAGACCATCGTGCGGACCGCCGCCGACGGCAGCTATGCGCTGCCGGTGCGCGACGGGCAGACGGTGTTCGTGATCAAACCGGATGAGTACCGGTTCCCGGCGGCGGCCAACGGCCTGCCCGGCTACTGGCGCCACTACGCGCCGCAGGGCTCGCCCAAGCTGAAGTACGACGGCATCGCCGCCACCGGCGCCGGCACCCGCCACTGGGATTTCGCGCTGGAGCCGGTCAAGGACGCCGCCGCCGCCCGCGACGGCTTCGAGATGCTTGTGTTCACCGACTCGCAGACCGCCAGCCGCCAGGACATCGGGTATTACCAGCGCGCCATCGTCGAGCCGATCATCGGCAAGCACCCGGCGCGCCTGGGCACCACGCTGGGCGACATCGTCAATGACGACCTGTCGCTGTACCCGGACATCAACAAGGTCACTGCGCAGCTGCAGGTGCCGTGGTTCCACGTGCCGGGCAACCACGACCTGGACATGGACGCCGGCGACGACCGCCATTCGCTGGACAGCTGGCGCGCCGTGTACGGGCCGGACACCTATGCGGTGGAAGAGGGTGGCGCCAGTTTCGTGTTCCTCGATGACGTGGTCTACGACCCCACCGCGCGGCCGAAGTACGTCGGCGGCCTGCGCGCGGACCAGTTCACCTTCCTCGGCAACTACCTCAAGGGCCTGCCGCGCGACCGCCTGGTCGTGCTGGGCATGCACATCCCGCTGTTCGATGCCGAACCGGGCCGCGAAACCTTCCGCCACGCCGACCGCAAGCGCCTGTTCGCGCTGCTCAAGGACTTCCCCAACGTGCTGGTGCTGAGCGGCCACAGCCATACCCAGCGGCACTACTACCACGGCGCCGCCGAGGGCTGGCAGGGCGCCAAGCCGCTGCACGAGTACAACGTCGGCGCGGCCTGCGGTGCGTTCTGGTCGGGGGTCAAGGACAGCAACGGCATCCCCGACGCGACCATGAGCGATGGCACCCCGAACGGCTACGCCGTGCTGTCGGTCAAGCCGGCCGGCGACTACGCCCTGCGCTATTACGTGGCGCGCGCGCCGGACGACTACCAGATCGCCCTGCAGGCGCCGCGCGTGCTGCGCAAGGGGGCCTATCCGGCCTGGGGCGTGTACGCCAACGTGTTCATGGGCCAGGACGACACCCTGGTCGAGTACCGCGTCGATGGTGGCGCGTGGCAGCCGATGAAGCGCGTGCTGCAGCCGGACCCGCGCCTGCTGGAAGAGAACGTCGCCGACGACACCGCCGAACGCCTGCGTGGCTTCGACCGCTCGCCGGAGGCCACGCCTTCGCCGCACCTGTGGCGCGGGGCGCTGCCCACCGACCTGGCGGCCGGCGCGCACAAGGTCGAGGTGCGCGCGGTGCACGGCGACGGTCCCACTGCCACCGCCAGCACCACCTATCGCCTGCAGGTCGCCTCGCCCTGAGCGCGCATACGCCCCTGTACGGCAGGCGCTGCTTTGCAAACCCCGGGCGATCACCGAAAATCGCCCGGATTGATTCGATCCCAGCCAAGGCCTGCGAGTGAGCGTTGCGGCACCGTTTTCCGGGCATGTCCCGCTCCCTTCCGATTCGTCCCCCGCGTCGCCCGGTCCGGGCGCGCGCCATGATCCGATGATCATCGTTGCCGATGTCGGCGGCACCTTCGCGCGCCTGGCGCTGGCCGAGGTCCCGGTGGGCCTTCCGCCGCGCCTGAGCGGGCTGCGGCAGTACCGCTGTGCCGATTACGCCAGCCTGGCGGCGATCCTGGCCGACTTCACCCGCGCCGCCCTGCATCCGGTCGACACCGCCGTGGTGGCGATCGCCGGGCTGCTGGAAGGCGATCACCTGGTCAACACCAACCTGGCCTGGCCGGTATCGGTGGCGGCTACGCGGGCCGAGGCCGGCCTGCGCTCGCTGGCATTGATCAACGATTTCGAAGCGGTGGCCTACGCCATTCCGCATGTGCAGCCGGACACCCTGGTGCCGCTCAACGGCGAGCCCGGCGTCGCATCGCCGTGGCCGGCGCTGGTGCTTGGTCCGGGCACCGGGTTGGGCGCGGCACTGCGTTTCCAGGGCGGCGACCAGCCGGTGCTGGCCAGTGAGGCCGGGCACGCCGCGCTCACCGCCGGCAACGCACTGGAGCTGGAGATCCTGCGCCAGATGCAGCAGCGCTGGGCGCATGTGGACCAGGAGCGGATTCTGTCCGGCAGCGGCCTGATGAACCTGTATCCGTGCCTGTGCGGCATCCGCGGCGTGACGCCACGTTGGCAGTCCACCGAAGACCTGATCGCCGCCGCCCATGCGGGCGACGATGTACTCGCGGTGGAAACGCTGCAGGTGTTCAGCGCATGGCTTGGCAGCCTGGCCGGCGATCTGGCGATCACCTTCGGCGCGCGTTCGGTGTACCTGGCCGGCGGCATCCCAACGCGCGTCGCGGCGTTCCTGCATGCCGGTGAGTTCCGCGCGCGCTTCCTCGCCAAGGGCGTGATGAGCGGCGTGCTGGCGCAGGTGCCGGTGTGGCGGGTGGAACACGGCGAGCTGGGCATGCTGGGTGCGGCGGTGTGGCACGGCGCACGGCGCGACCGCGCCGTTGCATGAGGCAACCCCGCCGCGCGGTGCGGTGGGACCACGACAGGCAGTGCAGGGAGGGGTAGGCATGACCGATCGCAGGCAGTTTCTCCAGGCCGGGGCGCTGGCCGCCGGTGCGTTGGCGTTGCCGCACGCAGGCGCGCAGCGCCGCAGTGGCGCGCGGGTGGTGTCCACCTGGGATTTCGGCGTAGGCGCCAACCAGGCGGCATGGGCGGTGCTGTCGGCCGGCGGCAGCGCGCTGGATGCGGTGGAGGCCGGCGCGCGCTGGGCTGAAAGCGAGCTGTGCAATCCCACGGTGGGGCGCTGCGGCAATCCCGACCGCGATGGCGTGCTCAGCCTGGATGCCAGCATCATGGATGGCGACGGCCGCTGTGGATCGGTGGCTGCCCTGACCGACATCCTGCACCCGGTGTCGGTGGCACGCAAAGTGATGGAAAACACCCCGCACGTGATGCTGGTCGGGCAGGGCGCACAGCAGTTCGCGGTGGAGCAGGGGTTCGAGCGCGAGAAGCTGCTCACCCCGGCCGCCGAAAAGGCGTGGCGCGAGTGGTTGAAGACCGCGCAGTACACCCCCGAGATCAACGTGGAGCGGCGCGGCCGCCCCGGCGACAGCAGCAACCATGACACGCTGGGAATGCTCGCCATCGACGCCAAGGGTCACCTGGCCGGTGCCTGCACCACCAGCGGCATGGCCTGGAAGCTGCATGGACGTGTCGGTGACAGTCCGATCATTGGCGCCGGCCTGTACGTGGACAACGAAGTCGGCGGCGCCACGGCGTCGGGCGTCGGCGAAGAGATGATGCGCAATGCCGCCTCGTTCCTGGTGGTGGAGCTGATGCGCCAGGGCCGGTCGCCGGCACAGGCGTGCCGCGAGGCGATCGCACGCCTGGTGCGCAAGCGCCCGGAGGCCAGCAAAACCCTGCAGGTATGTTTCCTGGCGCTGGACCGGCATGGCGAGGTCGGCGCGTATGCGCTGCACCGCGGCTTCGTCTATGCGGTGTGCGACACGGACCGCCAGGACGACCTGCGCGACTCCGCGTCGGTCTATACCAGCGAGCAGACCTGAGCATGGCGCGCCGGCTGCTGGAGATCGCGTCCAACTCGGTGGCGTCGGCGCTCGCCGCGCAGCAGGGCGGCGCGGACCGGATCGAACTGTTCGACAATCTCGCCGAGGGCGGCACCACGCCGTCGCACGGCAGCATCGAGGTGGCGCGCGAGCGGCTGCGCATTCCGCTGTTCGTACTGATCCGGCCGCGTCCCGGTGACTTCCACTACGGCGCGCTGGATGCGGAGATCATGCTGCGCGATATCGCCCACTGCCGCGCCTTGGGGTGCGACGGCGTGGTGATCGGCGCGCTGGATGCCGAGGGTGACATCGACATGACGCTGTGCCGCGCGCTGGTGCAGGCTGCCGGCCCGCTGCAGGTGACCTTCCACCGCGCGTTCGATGCCGCACGCGATCTGCCACGCGCGTTGGAGCAGGTCATTGAACTGAGCTGCCAGCGCGTGCTGACGTCCGGTGGCCAGGCCAGTGCCGAAGCAGGGGCCGCGGTGTTGGCCGCACTGGTCGCGCAGGCGGACGGGCGCATCGCGGTGATGGCCGGGGCAGGGCTCAACGCCGGCAACATCGTCGCCGTTGCCGCCCGCAGCGGCTGCACGGAACTGCATGCGTCGGCCAAGGCCGCGCAACGCTCGGCCATGCGCCATCACAACCCGGCACTGACCGGGCTGTCGCCGGACTGGATCGCCACCGATGCCGCGGAAGTAGCCGCGCTGCGCGCCGCGCTGGACGCAATCGCCGGGTAGACCCGCGCGTAGACACCCGTCCGCTGCGGAAAAAAAACGGCAGCCGCCTGTACCAGCGCAGCTGCCGTGGAGGAACGTCCCCCGCCCGCAGGCGGGGGGAGACACTCAGAACTTCCAGGTCATGCCGAGGTAGAGCTGGCGACCGGAGTACAGGTTGGACAGCAGGCGGGCCTTGCTGTCGTTGCCGAGGTAGACGCGCTGTTCGGACTTGGTGGCGTTGAGCACCGATGCGCTGAGGATCAGCGCGTCGGTGATGTTGTAGGCCGCGTTCAGATCCAGCTGGTCGTACGGTTCGGAGTACTGGGTGAGGCCGTTGTTCAGGCCGCCCACCACTTCACCACGGCGGTTGAACGAGGCGCGTGCCAGGAACTTCTCGTTCTCGTAGAACACGGTGACGTTGGCCTGGTTCTTGGCGCTGCCGACCAGCGGCGAGGAGCCGATGCGTTCGCCGTCGAGCACCACGGCGGCCAGGTTGGTGTCGTTGTAGGTGTAGTTGGCCTGGATGCCCAGGCCGATGTCGAAGGTGTACTGGCCGTACAGTTCCACGCCCTGCGACACGCCATCCTGGCCGTTGGCCTGGGTGGAGTACTTCTGCACCGTGACCGACTGGCCACCGACGTTCATCTGCTGGTCGCGCACCACCGGCACGGTGAAGTTGCTGATGTCCTTGCGGAACAGCGCCACACCGGCGACCGAACCCGGGCGGAAGTACCACTCCAGGCCGAGGTCGTACTGGGTGGCCTCGAACGGCTGCAGGTTCTTGTTGCTGCCCGAACCGTACCAGCCGGGGGTGTCGGTGCCGCCGGCGACGCGGCGATCGTTGCTGTATTCCTCGCTCACATAGCTCAGGCCGCCCGGGTAGGCGATGCTGGTGTAGCCGGGGCGGGCGATGACCTTCGACGCGGCGCCGCGCAGCACCAGGCTGTCGGTGATGTCCCAGGCGATGTTGAAGCTCGGCAGGAAGTCGGTGTAGGTCCTCTCCATCGAGCTGAGCGCATAGGTCTTTTCACGGGCCAGGTTGTCGGGCAGGCGCACGAAACCGCTCTGGCAGACATAGCCGGTGTTGGAGGCGATCAGCGGTGCCGCCGCCGGATCGTTGCAGCCCATCGGGGTGCCGGCGGCGTTGTCCTGGAAGTAGTCGTTGAACTTCTCCACCGAATCGCTGGACTCGGCAAACTGGCGGGTACGCACCACCCGCACGCCCACGTTGCCGCGGACACGTTCAGTACGGAAGTTGGCCTGGAAGTAGCCCGAGTAGATCTTCTCGTCGACGTTGTAGACGAAGTCCTCTTCCTTGCGGTTGTGCGAGCCGCCGTAGGTCTGGTTGAGGTAGTTGATGTAGGCCGGGTAGTTGATGCCCGGGAACACATTGGCGTTGAAGCCGCCGGCGATGTTGTTGATCGGGTTGGACAGGAAGAAGCCGGGCTGGGCGGTACCGGCCGTGGCGTCGCAGCCGGACTGGTAGCGGTTCTTGTCGTAGAACGCCGGATCGGCATCCTTGCCCTGGCACACCCAGTAGGTGTTGCCGGTATTGCGGTGCACCGAGCCGTCGCGGTACTTGGTGCCGAACTGGATCGAATCCAGCCAGCCGTTTTCGAACAGCTTGGTGAAATCGGCCTGGAAGTAATTCTGCTTGATGTCGGTCTGCGTCCACGACGAGTCGGTCGAGCCGGTGTCGATTTCGGCGACGCCCGCCATCAGCTGTTCCTGCAGGTCCGGCGAGAACGTCGCGCTCGGCGTGCCGGTGAGGTCCCAGGCGCTGTAGCTGTTGCCGGACTGCCACACGCCATTGACCTGGCGGCGCGGCTTGGCCGCCATGCGGAACTTCATCGACGGGCCACCTTCGGACCAGGTCCGGCCGCCGGTGAACGATGCCTTCCACAGCGGGCTGATGTCCCAGTCGATGGACAGGTCGGCGGTCTGCGACAGCGCCTTTTCACGGCTGTAGTCGCCGGTCAGCTGCGGGGTGGGGATGGTGCAGTCGTCCGGACCCCAGCCACCCGGCGCGAGGCCGGCGGCCGCCGCCTGTTCCTCGCTGCAGTAGTAGGTCTTGCCGGCCAGCTTCTCGTACTGCGCGCCGGTCACGATGCTGCCGCTGGGATCGAAGGTGAGCCCGTCCAGCATGCGGCCGCCGGCCCAGTTGCCGTCGCCGTTGTAGCGCGCCAGATTCCATTCGGGAATCTTCAGCATGTTCTGGGTGTAGTTGCCTTCCAGCTCGAAGCGGAAGTAGTTGGCGGTCAGCGTCAGGTTGTCGAGCGGCTTGAACTGGAAGGTGAACTGGCCACCCTTGCGCTCGCGTTCCTCTTCCTTCACGGCGAAGTTCACCGAGGTCGGCATGAAGAATTCGCTGTAGTTGCGGCCGCTCTGGTCATTGAAGCCGGACCGGCCCCACCAGTAGTGGATGCCGTCCTGTTCCAGCACGTTGCCGTTGGCGTCGCGCGCATCGGTGTTGTTGCCGTACCACTGGAAGTCCTCGGTGCTGGCTTCCATCGTGCGGCTGGTGCGCTTCTGCTGGGTCACGCCGACCAGCATGCCGAAACGCTCGTCCTTGCTGTGCCAGGAGTACAGCGCCGACAGCTGCGGATCGACGTCGTGGCTGGTGTCGGAGGTGGTGCCTTCGACGGTGACGTAGCCCGAGTTGGCTTCCATGTCCAGCGGACGGCGGGTATGCAGGATCACCGTGCCGCCGATGCCGCCTTCGTCGATGCGCGCTTCCGGCGACTTGAACAGCTCGGCGCTGGACAGCATGTTCGACGGCAGCAGCGTGTAGTTGAACGAGCGCGTGGCTTCGTTGTTGGTTTCCGAGGTGGCGACGTAGTTGCCGTTCAACTGGGTCAGGGTGAGGTCGGGTGCCAGGCCGCGCACGCTCACCGTCTTGCCTTCGCCGCCGTCGCGGGTGATGACCACGCCGGGCACGCGCTGCAGCGCGTCGGCCACGTTCTTGTCGGGGAACTTGCCCACGTCTTCGGCGGTGATCACTTCGACCACGGCATTGGCGTCGCGCTTCTGCTGCAGACTCTTTTCGATGGCGTAGCGGTAGCCGGTGACGGTCACGCTGTCGAGCGTGGTGGCATCCGGCGACGCGGTCGTGCCGGCCTGTTGTGCGAAGGCGCCGGCCGGGGCCAGCGCGGCGGCGAACAGCGCGGCGGTGATGGCTGCCGACAGCGTGTCGCGGTTGCGCATGCGGGACATCTTGTTCATTCCACTCTCTCCCTCTCCTGGATTGAAACGGTGGCGATACGTGATTGAATCGATCTAATTTTGGAGGTCGCTGTTGCCAGCAACGAACGACGGTGCGTCCCGCATGCAACGTGAGGCAGGCCCCCCACCTACCTTTCCGTCAATCGTGACCGTTTGAAGTTGGATCGATCTAAACGATTGGCGGGGAATTTTTAGCACGGCCCGGGAGGCGAAGCATGCTGCTGCGCAATATGACCGCGGTGTGTCGGCAACGCCCGATTCCCGGCGTTGAGATGAAAACGTTTTCTTGCGCAGGCGGGGGCCAGGCGGTTGCTCTCGGCGGTGCCTGGGGGCAGGGCGGCGCACGCGGCCGACCGAGTGCCGGGCAATGCAGGCAGCACCCCGGTGGCACCGGCTGCGCTGCCTGACCGGACGAAGCGGGGCATCCATGTTGCGCCGCAGAATGCATCCGTCGAAATCCCCGTGCTTTACTTGAATCGATCTAAATTCACGGCAACGTGGAGTTGGATACGCGCCAACGGGGGATGGCCGGCCAGCAATGGCGGGGCTTTCACCCGTCCAGTCGCCTGGTTCCCGGCATCGGCCGGGCCAGCCTGTCGCCCGCACCGACATCGACCCACAGGAACCCCGCATGCGCCGAACGTCTGCCCTTGCCGTCACCTCCCTGCTTGCCCTGGCCTTCGCGCCCCTGCTGCAGGCGGCCGCGCCGGCCGCGCTGGAGCGCGAGGTCAACACGTTCATCGGCAGCAAGGATGACGGCAACACCTTCCCGGGTGCCTCGGCACCGTTCGGCCTGATCCAGGTCAGCCCGATCGGCGAGCACTATGCCGGCTGGCGTTACGACGATCCGAAGATCCGCGGGTTCGGCCACTCCTTCCTGTCCGGTGCCGGGTGCTGGGAGCAGGGCGGCCAGGTCTCCGTGCTGCCGGTCACCGGCAGCATCGGGCCCGGCGGCGATTTCGACACCGCCAACGCCAAGAGCTTCGACCACAAGGCCTACGCCGCGTCCTACACCCATGAGGGCGAGGTCGGCCAGGCCGGCTACTACAAAGTGCGCCTGACCAGCTACGGCGGCATCGACGCCGAGGCCACCGCACGCACCCGCGCCGCGGCCGAGCGCTACACGTTCGCCGCCGGTACCGACAACGGCCACGTGCTGGTCAACGTCGGCCAGGCCAACGAACGGCATTCGGTGATCGGCAGCGTCATCGATGTGGTGGGAGACCGTGCGGTCGAAGGCAAGCTGGTCACCCGCAGCTTCTGCGGTGGCCATCAGTACACCACCTGGTTCCGCATCGAGTTCGACCGCCCGTTCAAGGCCTTCGGTACCTGGGGCGAGGGCGGCGGGCTGCCCGGCGCGCGTCACGGCATGGAAGGCGAACTCAAGCCGAGCGGCGCCTGGTTGAGCTTCGACCTGTCGCAGGGCCGCGCAGTCACTGCCGTGAGCGCGATCTCGCACGTGGATGCCGAGGGCGCGCGCGCCAACCTGCGCAGCGACGGCATGGAAAAGGGCCGCCTGCTCGGCTTCGACCGGATGCGCCAGCTGGCGCAGACGCACTGGCGCGACGAACTGCGCAGCGTGCGCGTGCAGGGCGGCAGCGGCGACGACCGCACCGTGTTCTACACCGCGCTCTACCACGCGCTGCTGCAGCCGTTGACCGGCAGCGATGCCGACGGCCGCTACCGCGGCTACGACGATGCCATCCATCGTGCCGACGGCTGGACCTACTACGAGTACTTCTCGCTGTGGGATACCTATCGCGCGCAGAACCAGTGGCTCGCGTTGACCCGTCCGCAGGTGGCCCGCGACATCGGCCGCAGCCTGCTGGCCATCGATGCGCAGGGCGGCTGGCTGCCGCGCTGGGGCTACGCCAACTTCGAGACCAACATCATGACCGGCGATCCGGTCACCCCGTTCATGGTCGATCTGTGGCGCTTCGGCGCGCTGGACGGCCGCGAGGCCGAGGCATACGCGGCCCTGCGGAAGAATGCGTTCAGCACCCCGCCGATCAACTCGCGCCACGCCGGCCGTTCCGGCAATCCCAGCTATCTGGCCAACGGCTTCGTGCAGTACGACCGCGCGTTCCCGTCCAAGGGCATGGATGTGGATCCGCATCATGGCGGCTCGGCCACGCTGGAGTACGCGCTGGCCGACTGCGCGCTGGCACAGATGGCCGACGGCCTCGGCCACGCCGACGATGCCGGTGTGCTGCGCACGCGTGGCCGCAACTGGAACAAGGTGTGGGACCCGGAGGTGCGCGACGAGGGTGGCTTCAGCGGCTTCCCGCGGCCGCGCATGGAGGACGGCAAGTGGTACGTGCCGGCCGACGGCCGCTACAGCCCGCGCTCCCACCACGGGTTCCATGAAGGCACCGCGTGGCAGTACCAGTGGCTGGCCCAGCAGGACATCCCGGGCCTGGTGCAGGCGATGGATGGCCGCGCCGAAGCCGCACGCCGCCTGGATACCTTCTTCGCCTACGACGCACTGCGCGAGGCGCCGTTGACCGCCGCGCGCAAGGAGTGGGTGGTGGGGCCGTACAGCTACTACAACCAGTTCCGCTACAACCCCAACAACGAACCGGACCTGCACGCGCCGTGGATGTACACCCTGATCGGCCAGCCGTGGAAGACCGCCACGGTGGTGCGCGCCGCGCAGCAGCTGTTCACCAACGCGCCCAACGGCGTCACCGGCAACGATGACCTTGGCACGATGTCGGCGTGGTACCTGTTCAGCGCGCTGGGCCTGTATCCGGCCGTGCCGGGCAGCGGCCAGTTCCTGCTGCACACGCCGCGTTTTGCCCAGGTCGACGTCGACCTTGGCCAAGGCCGCACCCTGACCGTGAAGGCGCCGGGCGCCGATGGCCGCGCGCTCCAGTACGTGCAGGGCGTGCAGGTGGATGGCCGCGCGCATGCGCCGGTGTGGCTGGACTGGGCACGCCTGCAGCAGGGCGGTCGCATCGATGTGGCGCTGGCAGCGCAGGCGCCGGAAAGCGGGTGGGGCACGCACGTGGCCGACCTGCCGGTGTCGTACTGCGCCACCCCGGGTGCGGCGCTCGAATGAGCGCTGCTGCAATCGTTTAGGCTTGCACGATGCCAAGGAACCCCAGCACACGATGAACGACAAAGCTTCCCCCGCCGGCAAGGGCACACGCGCGGTGACGGTGACCGATATCGCCGAGGCGATCGGCGTGTCGCGCGCCACCGTCTCGCTGGTGTTGCGCGGCAGTCCGCTGGTCAACGTGGATACGCGCGCGCGGGTCGAGGCCGAACTGCGGCGGCAGCGCTACGTCTACAACCGGGGCGCGGCCAACCTGCGCCGGCGCACCTCGTCCAGCATCGCACTGGTGATCAACGACCTGTCCAACCCGTTCTTCGCCGAATTCGCTTCGGGCGTCGACGAAGCGCTGGGCGGGAAGGGCTTCGTGACGCTGCTGGGCAGCACCGGCGAATCGCCGGAGCGGCAGCAGGCGGTGCTGACCACGCTGATGGAACACATGCCGGCCGGGCTGATCCTGTCGCCGGCCGAAGGCAGCGATGCCGGCCAGCTGCGGCAGGTGCTCGGCCACGCCAACGTGCTGCTGTTCAACCGCGAGCTGCCCGGCGCCGAGTGGGACTTCCTGACCCTGGACAACCAGCAGGGTGCGTACCTGGCCACGCGCCACCTGATCGAACGCGGCCACCGCCGCATCGCCTTCTTCGGCGGCCACGCCGCGTCCAGTTCGTGCCATCAGCGTCGCACCGGCTATGCGCAGGCAATGCACGAGGCCGGGCTGGAGACGCAGGCCGAATGGCTGATCGAAACCTCGCCGAGCCGACTGGATGCGGCCGCCCGCAGCGGTGAACTGTTCGCGGCCGCCGCCGCGCCAACCGCGGCGGTCTGCTACAACGACAGTGTCGCGCTGGGGCTGATGCTCGGTCTGGCCTCGCGCGGCGTACACCCGGGCCGCGATTTCGCGGTCACCGGTTTCGATGACATCTCCGAAGCGGCGGTGGCGATGCCGCCGTTGACCACGCTGACCGTCGATCCGCGCGCGCGCGGCCGGCAGGCGGCGGAACTGCTGCTGCAGCGTCTGGATCACCCCGATGCCGCGCCACAGCGTACTGTTGCACCCGTCCAGCTGCGCATCCGCGACAGCAGCGGCCCCACGCTTGCCTGATGCCTGTCCCTATCACCTGCTCGCGCACTGAGGCGCGTACCTGAATGCCCATTTCCCCAACGCCCCGACTGCCCGCCTCATCGTCCGCCGCGCCCGTGGTCAACACGCGCGTCGCGCTTGCGGTGGCGACCACGATCTTCTTCATGTGGGGCTTCCTGACCTGCCTCAACGACATCCTGATCCCGCACCTGAAGGCGGTGTTCGAACTGAACTACGCCCGCGCGATGCTGGTGCAGTTCACCTTCTTCGGGGCGTACTTCCTGATGTCGCTGCCGGCCGGCCGGCTGGTGGCGCACCTGGGCTACAAGAAGGGCATCGTGGCCGGGCTGGCGATCGCCGCAGTCGGCGCGCTCGGCTTCTGGCCGGCGGCCGAACTGCGCATCTATGAAGCCTTCCTCGGCGCGCTGTTCGTGCTGGCCACCGGCATCACCGTGCTGCAGGTGGCCGCCAACCCGTACGTGGCGCTGCTGGGGCCGGAACAGACCGCGTCCAGCCGCTTGACCCTGGCCCAGGCGTTGAACTCGCTGGGCACGGCGATCGCGCCGATCTTCGGCGGCCTGCTGATCCTCGGCAACACGGTCAAGAGCGCCGAGGAGATCAAGGCGCTGCCGGGTGCCGAGCAGATCGCCTACCGCGTGCAGGAAGCGCAGTCCGTGCAGGGCCCGTATGTCGGCCTGGCCGTGGCGCTGTTCCTGCTGGCGGTGTTCGTCTATCTGTTCCGCCTGCCGGCGCTGACCGAAACCACCGAGCAGGCCGACACCGGCAAGCACACCCTGATGGATGCGCTGCGCCATCGCCATGTGCTGTTCGGCGTGCTGGCCATCTTCTTCTACGTGGGCGCGGAAGTGTCGATCGGCAGCTTCCTGGTCAACTACCTGTCGCTGCCCAACATCGGCGGCTTCACCGAGAAGGAAGCCACCCACTATGTGTCGGCGTACTGGACGCTGGCGATGATCGGTCGCTTCGCCGGCTCGGCGATCATGACCCGGTTCTCGCCGCGCGTGCTGCTGACCCTGTTCGCGGGCATCAATGTGGCGCTGCTGGCGCTGACCCTGCTGAGCCAGGGGCAGGTGGCGCTGTACTCGATCGTGGCGGTGGGCCTGTTCAACTCGATCATGTTCCCGACCATCTTCGCGCTGAGCATCGAACGCCTGGGCACGCTGACCAACAAGGCCTCCAGCCTGTTGATCATGGCCATCGTCGGCGGCGCGGTGGTGCCGTACCTGCAGGGCCTGCTGGCCGACCAGATCGGCCTGCATGAGTCGTTCATCCTGCCGCTGCTGTGCTACGGCTACATCATTTTCTACGGTCTGTCGGGCTCGCGCCCGGCGGTCGGATTCCGCCAGGGAGCGTGAGGGCACGATGTCCAAGATTGTTTGTTTCGGCGAGATTTTGATCGATCTACTCGCCCAGCCACCGGCCTCGCCGGATACCCCGCGCGCCTTCCTGCAGTACGCCGGCGGCGCCCCGGCCAACGTGGCGGTGGCCGCCGCGCGGCTGGGTGCCGACACGCACTTTGCCGGGATGCTGGGGCAGGACATGTTCGGCGACTTCCTGGCCGAGAGCCTGGCGAGCGCGGGTGTGGCTACCGACTGCATCGTGCGCACCGACGCGGCCAAGACCGCGCTGGCGTTCGTGGCTCTCGACGCCAGCGGCGAACGCAGCTTCAGCTTCTACCGTCCGCCGGCGGCGGATCTGCTGTTCCGCAGCGCGCACTTCCATCCCAACTGCTTTGACGGCACGCGCAGCTTCCACGTCTGTTCCAACAGCCTGACCGAGGCCGACATCGCCGAGGCCACGCTGGAAGGCATGCGCCGCGCGCGTGCGGCCGGTGCGATGGTCAGCATCGACCTGAACCTGCGTCCGGCCCTGTGGCCGGCGGGTGTCGATCCGCTGCCACGGCTGTGGGAAGCGCTGCTGCTGGCCGATCTGGTCAAGCTCTCGCGCGAGGAGCTCGAGTTCCTGGCCGCCGCGCAGGCGGGCGGGGGGGATGCCGTGGTGCAGCGCCTGCTGACCGCGCAGGCCCAGGCGGTGGTGATCACCGATGGTGCCGCCCCGATCCGCTGGTTCACCCGCCACACGCAGGGCGTCCTCACCGGTTTCCGCGTGCAGACCGTCGACTCCACCGCCGCCGGCGACGCCTTCGTTGGCGGGCTGCTGTTCGGTATCGGTGAGCGCGGTGGCGATGGCAGCGCGTTCGCAGCGTTCTGCCAGGATCCGGCCGCGCTGGTGGAGGCGATCCGCTTCGGCGCCGCAGTGGGCGCGCTCGCGGTGACCCGCAAGGGCGCGTTCGCGGCCATGCCCAGCCTCGATGAAGTCCAGCAGCTGCTGCAGCAACAACAGGATGACGCCGCATGACCACGCCCGTTCCGCCGCAACCCGATTTCCGTTCGCCTGACTTCCTGCGCGCCCACATTGCGCAGAGCATGGCGTTCTACCAGCCCAACGAGATCGACCCGACGGGCGGGTTCTTCCACTACTTCCGTGACGACGGCAGCGTCTACGACGCCAGCCACCGCCATCTGGTCAGCAGCACGCGCTTCGTGTTCAACCACGCGATGGCGTACCGCGAGTTCGGCAAGCCGCAGGATCTGCAGGCGGTCGAGCACGGCATCCGCTTCCTGCGCGAGGTGCATCGCAACCCGGCCACGGGCGGCTATGCATGGACGCTGCGCGATGGCGTGGTGGAAGACGCCACCAACCACTGCTACGGCGTGGCCTTCGTGCTGCTGGCCTACAGCTGCGCGCTGAAGGCCGGCATCGGCGAGGCGCGTGCCTGGATGGACGAGACCTGGGCGCTGCTGGACAGCCGCTTCTGGGAACCGGCCTTCGGCCTGTACAAGGACGAAGCCGACGCGGACTGGACCTTCAGCGACTACCGCGGCCAGAACGCCAACATGCACATGTGCGAGGCGATGCTGGCCGCGTTCGAGGCCAGCGGCGAGCAGCGCTATCTCGATCGCGCCCTGCTGCTGGCCGACCACATGACGCGCCGCCAGGCCGCGCAGGCCGATGGCCTGGTGTGGGAGCACTACGACCGCCAGTGGCAGATCGACTGGGACTACAACCGCGACGATCCCAAGCACCTGTTCCGGCCGTGGGGCTTCCAGCCCGGCCACCAGACCGAATGGGCCAAGCTGCTGCTGATCCTGGATCGGCACGTGCAGGCCGACTGGCTGGTGCCGACCGCGCGCCATCTGTTCAACACCGCCGTGGCCCGTTCGTGGGACGCGGTGCGCGGCGGCCTGTACTACGGCTTCGCGCCGGATGGCAGCGTCTGCGATGACGACAAGTATTTCTGGGTGCAGGCCGAATCGCTGGCCACCGCCGCCCTGCTGGCCGCGCGTACCGGTGATGACGCCTACTGGGCGTGGTACGACCGGCTGTGGGCGTATGCGTGGGCGCACATGATCGACCATCGCTACGGTGCCTGGTACCGCATTCTGGATGCCGACAACCGCACGTACAGCGACGAAAAGAGCCCGGCTGGCAAGACCGACTACCACACGATGGGCGCCTGCTACGAAGTGCTCAACGTGGTGCGTTGAAGAAAACAGGGAGCAGCACATGCGGATGCGTCGTTTCGTTCTGATCGTCGGGTCGCTGTTGCTGCTGCTGGGGGCGCTGCCGCTGTCGGCGGCGCCGCTGCAGGCGCAGTGGTCGTTCCGCCTGCTGCCCGGCGACGCGCGGCTCGCCGCGCATCCGCAGCTGGCCGACTGGCGCACGGCGCAGGTGCCCGGCGCAGTGCACACCGATCTGCTCGCCCAAGGGCTGATCCCGGACCCCTACGCGGGCGCGCCGGAAGCGGGTCTGCAATGGATCGGCCTGGCCGACTGGGAGTACCGCGGCCGCTTCGACGTGGATGCGGCAACGCTGGCCCGGGCGCATGCCGAACTCGCCTTTGAGGGCCTGGACACGTTCGCCACGGTGGAGCTCAACGGCGCGCCGCTGCTGCAGGCCAACAACAGCCACCGCACCTGGCGGGCGCGGGTGGACGGGCGGTTGCGCGCCACCGGCAATGAACTGCGGGTGGTGCTGCGCTCGCCGATCACCACACTGCTGCCGGGCGTGCAGGCGATGCCGCACAGGATCGCCGGCAATTACCCCTCGCCGTACGGGGACGAGCCCAAGGATGCGATGGTCGGCAACTTCGTGCGCAAGCCCGGCTACCACTTCGGCTGGGACTGGGGCCCGCGCTACGTCACCGCCGGCATCTGGCGCCCGGTGCAGCTGGAGAGCTGGGATGCCCAGCGGCTGACCGACCTGGCCGTGCATACGCGCTCCCTGGCGGCGGACAAGGCCGAACTGGACATCGCGGTGCAGGTGGAAAGCGCGGCTACCGGTACGGCGGCGCTGCGCATTGAACTGATCGATCCGGACGGGCGCGTGCTGCGGCGTTTCGACCCGCGCGCCGCACTGCAGGCCGGCGACAACCGCGTGGTGGTGCCGGTGGTGCTGCCGGCGCCGCGCCGCTGGTGGCCGGTGGGGCAGGGCGAGCAGGCACGCTATACCGTGCGTGCCACCCTCGCGCCAGACACCGCGACGGCCGTGCGGATGGAGCGCCGCATCGGGCTGCGCACCGTCGAACTGCGGCGTGAGGTCGACCGCAATGGCGGCCAGGGCTTTACGTTCGTGATCAACGGCGTGCCGATCTTCGCCAAGGGCGCCAACGTCATTCCCTTCGACATGTTCCCGGCGCGGGTCGACGCCGCGCGCATCCGTCGCGAGCTGACCGCCGCGCGCGATGCCAACATGAACATGCTGCGCAACTGGGGCGGCGGCTATTACGAAGACGACGCGTTCTACGACATCGCCGACGAGCTGGGCCTGCTGGTCTGGCAGGACTTCATGTTCGGTGGCGGCATGCAGCCCGGTTACGATCCGGCCTTCCGCGCGAACGTGGTGGCCGAGGCGCGCGACAACGTGCGCCGCCTGCGCCACCATCCCAGCGTGGTGCTGTGGTGTGGCAACAACGAGGAAGAGACCGCCTGGAAGGACTGGGGCCACGGCCGCGACCTGACCGCGGCCGACCCGGCCTTTGCGGCGACGGTCTGGCAGGGCTATGTCGACCTGTTCGGGCAGGACCTGCGCCAGGTAGTGGCCGAGGAAGGGCTGGGTGTGCCGTACTGGTCCAGCTCGCCCGGCAACGACCTCGACGAGAAGGCCAACGATTCCACACGTGGCGACAAGCACTACTGGCAGGTCTGGGGCAATCCGGCGCTGCCGGTGACCGCCTATCTGCGCGAGACCCCGCGCTTCATGTCCGAGTACGGCCTGCAGGCGTGGCCGGTGCTGCGCACGCTGGACGGCATCATTCCCGCCGCCGAGCAGCGCGTGGACAGCCCGACCGTGCGTGCCCATCAGAAGTTCATGGCCGGGGAGGGCAACCAGCGCCTGCTCAAGTACATCGAGGAGGGCTACGGCACGCCGCGTGACTTCCCCACGTTCGTCTATCTCAGCCAGGTCATGCAGGCCGAGGGCATCGCGCTGGCCGCGTTGCATCACCGTGCCTCGCGGCCGTACACGATGGGCTCGCTGTACTGGCAGCTCAACGATGTGTGGCCGGGCGCGTCGTGGTCCAGCATCGACTACGCTGGCCGCTGGAAGGCACTGCATTTCCAGGCGCGCCGCTTCTTCGCCGACCGCGCCGTGGCCGCACTGCGCGACGAGGGCACGACCCGGATCAGCCTGCTCAACGACCGCCGCGACGCGCTGGTGGGGCAGTGGCGGCTGCGGGTGATGGACCTGGACGGTCGCGTCCACACGCGCCAGCAGCATGCCGTGACCGTGCCGCCGGGTGCGGCGCTCGAGGTGGCGCGGCTGGACGATGCGACGCTGCTGGGCCAGGCCGATCCCCACCGCACCGTGGCAGTGGTGGAACTGCTGGATGGCGGCGGCCAGGTGCTGTCGCAGGGCGTGGTCTATTTCGACGTGGCCAAGGCGTTGGCGCTGCCCCGGCCGCAGATCCACAGCGAGCTGCAGCGCGAGGGCGATGGCTACCGCCTGCGCCTGCGCAGCGACCGGCTGGCGCGTGCGGTGTGGATCGGGTTCGACGGGCTCGACGCGACGCTGCAGGACAACGCGCTGGACCTGCTGCCGGGCGAAACCGTGCAGGTAAAGGTGGCCGCCGATGCGGACCTGGCCACGCTGCGCCGCGCGTTGCGGGTGCAGTCACTGGCCGATGCGCTGGCGCCGGTGGACGAGGTCGCTGCGGCGCGTTGATCGCGCCGCAGGCGCGGCCTACATGCCGCTGCGGTTGACCACTTCGATGCCGTTGACCAGCACCCGGAAGCGCTGTTCGCGGAAGGCCGCGAACAGGATGGAGCGGGTCTTCTCCACGATCACTTCCTGGCCGGCGATGCGCCGCAGCCAGGATTGGGTGGTGGTGAAGGAAAAATGCGTGCCCGGGTGCGCCGGGTGCTGTACCCACACCGTTTCATCGGCGCTGACCAGCTTCATCCCGCCCCAGAACCAGTCGCGGGTGAGCTTGACCGGTGTGGTGCCGACCATGAAATCGATGTCCATCTCGGGTGTTCTCCGTACAGGGGCAGGCAGATCGGCTCAGAGCGCGATCTGCTGGAAGTTCTCGGCGCGCTCGTGGCCGTGGGTGGCCTCGCCGCTGCGCGGCATCGGGTAGTCGTCCAGACGGTCGAGCAGGCGGGTCTGCAGGCCCGCGTCGCGGGCGGCATCCAACTCCTCGACCACGTCGGACAGGAACACGATCTGGCCGGCCGGCACGCCGATGGCCTTGACGATGTTGCGGTAGCTGTCGGCCTCACGCTTGCCGCCGATCTCGGTATCGAACCAACCCGACACCAGCCCGGTCAGGTCGCCGGCCTCGCTGAACCCGAAGAACTGCTTCTGCGCCGGTACCGACCCGGACGAGTACACGTACAGCGGCTTGCCTTCGGCGTGCCAACCTTTCAGCACGGCCGCCACCTCGGGGTAGAAGTGGGCCTTGTAGTCGCCGTTGCGGTAGCCGCTTTCCCAGATCATGCCCTGCAGCGCCTTCAGGGCGGTGTGCTTGCGATCCTGGTCGATCCAGCCCTGCAGGGTTTCCACGATCAGGCTGTCCTGGCAGGCGCCGCCGATCTCCACCGCCACCGCATCCAGCCAGCGACGCACCTCCGGTTGCTGGCCGTGCTCGGCCACGAACGCCGGCAGCGCCTGGCGCGCATACGGGAACAGCACGTTCTTGACGAACGAGATGCTGCTGGTGGTGCCTTCGATGTCGGTGAGGATGACGGTGGGGTGGGGCATGGATCAGGACGCCTTGGTCGGAATGTAACGGGGGAATTTCTGCGCGATGTCGGTGCCGGTGAAATGGCCGACCCAGCCGTCCGGCTCGGTGAAGAAACGGATCGCGACGAAGCTGGGCTCATCGCCCATGTCGAACCAATGGGTGGTGCCGTCCGGCACGGCGATCAGGTCGTTCTTGACGCACTCGATCTCATAGACCTTGTCGTCCACGTGCAGGGTGAACAGGCCAGAGCCGGCGACGAAGAAGCGGACTTCATCTTCCTTGTGGAAGTGCTCGTCGAGGAACTTCTTCCGCAGTTCGGCGCGGTTGAGGTTGTCCGGGGCGATCGAGGCCACGTCCACGCTCTTGAAGCCGTGCTGGGCCACCAGGCGGTCGATGTCGCTTCGGTAGGCGGCGAAGACCTCGTCCTGGCTGGCGCCGGGGGCAACGTCATGGGCAGCCTGCCAGCGTTCGAAGGTCACCCCGATCTTCTGCAGTTCATCGGCAATCCGCGCGCCGTCCTGGGTATCCAGCAGCGGGGCGTCGGGAATATCGTGGTCGTAAATGCGCAGTCGGCTCATGGCGGCAGTGGGGAGGGGGGGGGGGGGGGGAAAAGGTGTGGGGTGCTGGGCTCTGCCCGCCAACCCGACACCCTGCCCTGGAATTCAGCATCCCGGCCGCCGCACCGGTCGCGCCGGTCGCTGGCCGGCCCGGGCGACGCGGTTTCGATCAGGGCCCGCGCAGCTTGCGCAGCTCCAGTTCGCAGTGCAGCAGGAACTCGAACGCTTCCAGATGCCGGCGCGCCTCGGCCATGTCGCGGCCCCACGCGTACAGGCCGTGCCCGTCGATCAGGTAGCCCCACAGGCACTGCCGGTCCAGCAGGTCCTCGACCTGGGCGGACAGCACGTCCATGTCCTGGGTGTTGGCGAACACCGGGACGTCGATGGCCATCTCGTGGGTGCTGTTGCCGTGGAAGGCCTTGAGCAGCTCATAGCCTTCCAGGCGGATGTGGCCCTGCGGCGCATACAGGCGCGAGGCGACGGTCTGCACCGGCGAGTGGGTATGCAGCACGCAGCCGATCTCCGGGAACCGGCGGTACAGCTGGGTGTGCAGCAGGGTCTCGGCCGAGGGCCGCAGCGGGCGGCCGACGGCCTTGCCGTCGAAGTCCACCACCATGATGTCGTCTTCCACCAGCCGCCCCTTGTCCTTGCCGGACACGGTGATCGCGGCATGGCGGTCATCCAGGCGGTGGGAGAAGTTGCTGCTGGTGGCCGGGGTCCAGCCGGCCTGGGCCAGCTCGCGGACGTTGTCGATCAGCAGCTGGGCCAGTTCGCCCAGGCGCGCGGTGTCGTAGGGGGTGTTGTTCATGGCGGCATTTTAGCTAGATGAGGCGCTAAAAGCAGGGCGTCCGGAGCAGGGCGTCCGGAGGAGGGCTGGGCGGGGTGGGGTATGCGGGGGGCGCCGCAAGTACATCCCTGTAGGCTTAGTCGCCGCTTGCGCGTGTGCGCTGTCCTGCGCACACGGCAAGACCGGGGTTGGGCTCCTGCCCAACCCGTCGGGCGTATACGCCCGACCCATGCGGCTCATACCCCCGCAAACCCCACCCCACCCAGCCCCCGAGCTGCTGAGGCGAGTGCCGGCATTTGGGGGGATTGGGGGGAAGGGCAGAACCGGCTGCCAGCCGGCTCCAGGGCGTGGCGACCAACGGTCGCCACCCACTTCGATGTTGCTGCCTTGGCCGTTTGCCATTCGCACCGTCGCCGAGAATCTGTCCAAGGTGGGGTGGTATGGAGTCGCGGGGGTATCGGCGCCAGGGATGGCGCTGCTAAGCCTACATGGACGTATTCACGGCGTCCCCCGCGATTCCATACCGCCCCGCCAAACCGACGGCAACGGTCGAGCCAATGCTCCGGCTCCGGCTCTGGCTCTGGCGGGCGCCGGGCCGCAGGCCCGGCATTCCCTCTTCCCCTTACTTCCCGCGCAGGCGGCTGTGGCGGAAGCCGTAGAGGAAGTAGATGGCGAAGCCGACCGCCGTCCAGACGCCCATCAGCATCCAGTTGTGTGCCGTCATCGCGGTCAGCAGGGCGATGCAGCTCAGCACGCCCAGGCTGCAGATCAGCCAGGCCATCGGCATGCGGAACGGACGCGGCAGGTCCGGCTGGGTGCGGCGCAGGATCAGCACGCCTGCGCAGACCGCCGCAAACGCGATCAGCGTGCCCATCGAGGTCAGCTCGCCCAGGATGTCAAGCGGGAACAGGGCCGCCAGCAGGGCGATGCCGATGCCGGTGATCACCGTATTGATGTGCGGGGTGCGGTAGGTCGGGTGGATCTTGGTGAACACCGGCGGCAGCAGGCCGTCGCGGCCCATGATCATGAAGATGCGCGGCTGCCCGATGATCATCACCAGCACCACCGACGACAGGCCGATCAGCGCGCCGATCTCCACGATGATGCGCAGCCAACCCAGTTGCGGGTGCGCGGCCACCGCAGTCACCACCGGCTCGTCGGTGCCCAGCTGCGGGTACGGCACCAGCCCCGTCATGACCGCGGCCATCGCGATGTACAGCACCGTGCAGATCACCAGCGAGAGCAGCATGCCGATCGGCATGTCGCGCTGCGGCCGGTGCGATTCCTGCGCGGCCACCGACACCGCCTCGAAGCCGATGTAGGCGAAGAACACCATCGCCGCGCCACGCAGGACGCCTTCGAAGCCGTACTTGCCGGGGCCCTCGTTGTCGGGGATGAACGGGGTCCAGTTGGCCGGGTCCACGTACTTCCAGCCGGCGATGATCACCAGCACGATCAGGCCGGTCTTGAGCACCACCATCGCCATGTTCATCGCCGAGGACTTGCTGATGCCTACGTAGCACAGCCAGGTCAGCAGCAGCACCAGGATCGCCGCCGGCAGGTTGGCGATCGCCCCGGTCGGCCGCAGCTGGGCGTCCAGCGGCGCGCTGACCAGCGCCGCCGGCAGATGGATGTCGAAATGACTGAGCAGGCTCAGGAAGTAGCCGGTCCAGCTCACCGCCACCGCCGATGCGGAAACGCCGTACTCCAGCACCAGCATCCAGCCGATGAACCAGGCCGAGAGCTCGCCGAAGGTGGCATAGGTATAGGTATAGGCACTGCCGGACACCGGCACCATCGCCGCGAACTCCGCGTAGGCCATCGCGCAGAACGCGCAGCAGATCGCGGCCAGCACGAACGAGAGCATGATCGCCGGGCCGGCGTGGTTGGCCGCGGCCTGGCCGGTGATCACGAAGATGCCGCCGCCGATCACCGCGCCGATGCCCAGCGCGGTCAGGCCCCACGGGCCGAGGGTGCGGCGCAGGCTCAGGCCATTGGCGTCTTCATGGGCGGCGTGCGGATGCTTGGTGGCCCACAGTTGCTTGAACATGGTGTTGGGTGTCTTGGTTGGCGCCGCAGAACGCGCGCGATGGAGCAGAAACAACCGGGCCGGCACTGGGCCGGCCCGGCAGCGATCAGGCGGAGGGCTTGTTCAGCTTGCTGTTGCGGATGCCGTAGCCGAAGTAGATCAGCGTACCCAGCAGCGTCCAGCCCACGAACAGGTGCCAGTGCTCGCGGAATGCCATGCCGAACAGCGTCAGGCAGGCCAGCGCACCCAGCGGGCAGATCAGCCACGCTGCCGGCACGCGGAAGGGACGTTGCAGTTCCGGGCGGGTATAGCGCAGCACCAGCACCCCGACGCACACCGTGGCAAAGGCGAGCAGGGTGCCCATCGAGACCAGCTCCCCGAGCACGTTCAGCGGCATCAGGCCCGCCAGCAGCGCGGCGATCACACCCACGACGATGGTCGCCGCATACGGCGTTTTGAAGCGCGCGTGCACCTTGCCGAAGATCTTCGGCAGCAGGCCGTCGCGCGAGATCGTGTACGCGATGCGGGTCTGGCCCATCATCATCACCAGCACCACCGAAGAGAGGCCGGCAATCGCGCCGACTTCCACGAAGGTCTTCAGCCACATAAGCTGCGGATGGGCTTCCAGTGCAGTCACCACCGGCTTGGCGGTGCCAAGCTGGGTGTAGGGCACCAGACCCGTCAGGACCAGGCAGACAATCACGTAGATGATGGTGCAGATCGCCAGCGAACCCAGCAGGCCGATCGGCATGTTGCGCTGCGGGTCCTTGGTCTCGCCGGCGGCGGTGGAGACCGCGTCGAAACCGATGAAGGCGAAGAACACGATGGACCCGGCGCGCAGTACGCCGCTCCAGCCGAACTCACCGAAAGTCCCCGTGTTTTCCGGAATGAACGGCGTCCAGTTGACCGGATTGATGTACGCCACGCCGACGCCGATGAACAGGCAGATCACGGCGACCTTGATCGCAACGATGATGGCGTTGACGAACGTGGACTGGGTGATGCCCACGTACAGCAGCCCGGTGACCGCCGCGACGATCAGGACGGCGGGCAGGTTGAACAGCTTCCCCGACGACACGAACTGCCCGGCTTCCCAGGCGAGCGGGGCAGATGCAAGCGCATCCGGGAAAGGCAGGTGCAGTGTGGTGGTGACGAAACTGAGCAGGTACGCCGACCAGGCCACCGCAACCGACGCCGAGGCGAACAGGTATTCGAGTACCAGGCACCAGCCGATGAACCAGGCCATGCCTTCGCCGAGGGTGGCGTACGAATAGGAGTAGGCGCTGCCGGACACCGGCATCATCGCCGCGAATTCGGCATAGCACAGGCCGGCGAGCGCACAGGCCAGACCGGCAGCGATGAAGGACAGCGTCACGGCGGGACCGGCGTGGAAGGCAGCGGCCTGGCCGGTCATGACGAAGATGCCGGCGCCGATCACCGCGCCGATGCCGAGCATGATGAGGTGTTTGGCTGTGAGGGTCCGCCTCAGTGTGGGCTCGCCGTCCAGGCTGCCTTCGATGGGCTCGCCGGCATCGACGTGCGGTGCCGGTGCGACCGGTTTGACCCTCAACAGAGACTTCAGCATGCAGTGCTTCCCTAAGTGAACAAAGGTGAGGTGCGCGGTACATTGCCGCGCCCCCTGATGGCGACTGGGCGCCCCTGCGGTGCGGGGCCCGCTGTACCTTAGCCAAAGCTGAAGCCTGCGCACAAGCTCAAATGCAGCATGGGCGCGAGATAATCGGCAGATTCCGTCCCATCCCCGGTCCACCATGTCGCTGAACCCTGAATCCGTTGTGGTTACTGACGCCGCGCTGCGCGGCCAACTGACTGATTACGCACGCCGGCACCCGGAACACGCCGCACTGGCTGCCGAATTCAGCACATTGCTGGATGACCCGGAAAACCCCTTCCTGCGCGAGCGGCTGGCCGGCCATTTCACCGGCAGCGCGTGGCTGGTCAGCGCCGACGGGCAGCGCGTACTTCTCACCCACCACCGCAAGCTGGACCGCTGGCTGCAGCTCGGCGGGCATGCGGACGGCGAGCGCGACCTGGGGCAGGTGGCGCTGAAGGAAGCCGAGGAGGAGTCCGGCCTGAGCGCGCTGGTGCTGGAGGACGGGGTGCTGTTCGACATCGACAAGCACTGGATTCCGGAACGGAAGGACGTGCCGGGGCACTGGCACTACGACGCCCGCTACGTAGTGCGGGCGCTGGGCAGCGAACAGTTCGCGGTCAGCGAAGAATCGCTGGCGTTGGCCTGGCGCGAGATCCGTGACGTGGCCGCCGCGGCGATCGAGACGCCGGACGGCGACGATTCGCTGCCGCGCATGGCCAGGCGCTGGCTGGCGAGGTAGTGCCGGGCGCTGCCCGGCTGCTTGTGGTGTTGTCTTCGCGTCCGATCCAGAGCAGCCGGGTAGAACCCGGCTCTACGGTTCGCGGCGTCGGTACAGGACGCGAAGGTTCGGGGCGTCGGTACAGGACGCGGCGGTGTGGGGCGTCCGTACAGTGCGCCCCGCTGTGGGGCGTCAGTACAGGACGCGGGTGCGCAGGGTGCCGGGAATCGCGGCCAGCTCTTCGCGTACCGCGCCGGCCTGTTCTTCGCTGGCGGTGATGTCGATCACCACGTAGCCCACCTTGCTGTCGGTGCGCAGGAACTGGCCGTCGATGTTGACGTTGTGGCGCGAGAAGATCTCGTTGACCTTGGACAGCACGCCCGGCACGTTCTGGTGGATGTGCAGCAGGCGCAGGCTGTCGGCGTGCTCGGGCAGGGTGGCCTCGGGGAAGTTGACCGCCGACAGGGTGCTGCCGTTGTCGCTGTAGCGCACCAGTTTGGCCGCCACTTCCACGCCGATGTTGTCCTGCGCTTCCAGCGTGCTGCCGCCGACGTGCGGGGTCAGGATCACGTTGTCGTGCGCGGTCAGCGGCGATACGAACGCATCGCCGTTGCCCTTCGGTTCGACCGGGAACACATCCAGCGCCGCGCCGCCGATGTGGCCGCTGCGCAGCGCCGCGTCCAGCGCGTCGATATCGACCACGGTCCCGCGCGCGGCGTTGATCAGGTGCGCGCCGGGGCGCATGCGGGCCAGCTGATCGGCACCGATCAGCCACTGCGTGGCGGGGGTTTCCGGCACGTGCACGGTGACGATGTCCGCACGCGCCAGCAGGTCGTCCAGGTCGATCGCCGCGCGGGCGTTGCCCAGCGACAGCTTGGTTTCGATGTCGTGGAAGATCACCTGCATGCCCATCGCCTCGGCCATCACGCCGACCTGGGTGCCGATGTGGCCGTAGCCGATGATGCCCAGCGTCTTGCCCCGGACTTCGTGGCTGCCGGCGGCCGACTTGGACCAGCCGCCCCGGTGGCACTCGGCGTTCTTCTGCGGAATGCCGCGGGTCAGCATGATCGCCTCGGCGATCACCAGTTCGGCCACGCTGCGGGTGTTGGAGTAGGGCGCGTTGAACACCGGGATGCCGGCCAGCTCGGCCGCCTCCAGGTCCACCTGGTTGGTGCCGATGCAGAAGCAGCCCACCGCCATCAGGCGCTTGGCATGGGCCAGCACCTCGGCGCTGAGCTGGGTGCGCGAGCGGATGCCGACGATGTGGGCCTCGGCGATGCGGGCCTTCAGCTCGTCCTCGGGCAGCGCCTTGGCGTGCAGTTCGATCTGCGAATACCCGGCGGCGCTGAACACGTCGATCGCCGTCTGGCTCACCCCCTCCAGCAACAGCACGCGGATATCCTGCTTCGGGAACGAGGTCTTCTTCGGCGACATGGGCGAGCGGCAGCATGTAGGACGGGAGCCGCCAACTATGCCAGAACCCGGGCGCGATTGTGCAGTGCGCCAAACGCTGCAGCGATGGTTTCAGATGCACCTATCGGGACGGCCGAAACGCAGGCGGTGTGGAGCGGTCTGCTACCCTTTTGGGCTTCCCTCGTTCCGTGCCGACGCCATGACCGACCCGCGCCTCTCTTCCCTGCTGCAGGACTGCCCCGGGCTGCGGCTCAAGACCGACGCGGCCGACCTGGAGCACTACGGGCGGGACTGGACGCGTCGCTGGGTACCGGCGCCGCTGGCGATCGCCCTGCCGGGCAGCGTCGAGGAGGTGCAGGCGATCCTGCGCTGGGCCTCGGCGCAGCAGGTGGCGGTGGTGCCGTCGGGCGGCCGCACCGGCCTCTCCGGCGGCGCGGTCGCGGCCAATGGCGAGCTGGTGCTGAGCCTGGAGCGCATGAACAAGCCGCTGGCCTTCGATGCGGTGGACCGCACGCTGACCGTGCAGGCCGGCATGGCGCTCGAGGCGGTGCACAACGCGGCGCTGGAACACGGCCTGATCTACCCGGTGGATTTCGCCGCGCGCGGCTCGTGCTCGATCGGCGGCAACATCGCCACCAATGCCGGCGGCATCCGGGTGATCCGCTACGGCAATACCCGCGAGTGGATCGCCGGCCTCAAGGTGGTCACCGCCGACGGCCAGCTGCTCGAGCTCAACAAGGGCCTGATCAAGAATTCCAGCGGCTATGACTTCCGCCAGCTGCTGATCGCATCGGAAGGCACGCTGGGCGTGATCGTCGAGGCGACGCTCAGGCTCACCGATCCGCCGCCGGCCAGCAACGTGATGCTGCTGGCGCTGCCGAGCTTCGAGGTGCTGATGCAGGTGTTCGCCGCGTTCCGCGACCGCATGCAGCTGCAGGCCTTCGAGTTCTTCACCGACCGCGCGCTGGAGCACGTGCTGGCGCATGGCGCGCAGGCGCCGTTTGCCGAGGTGCATCCGTTCTACGTGGTCACCGAATTCGCCGCCGGCGACGAGGCCCAGGAAGCGGCGGCGATGGCGGCGTTCGAGGCGTGCATGGAGCAGGGCTGGGTGAGCGACGGCGTGGTCAGCCAGAGCGAGGCACAGGCGGCACAGCTGTGGCGCCTGCGCGAAGGCATCACCGAGTCGGTGGCGCGTTACAAGCCCTACAAGAACGATGTGTCGGTGCGGATCTCGGCGATGCCGGCCTTCATGGCCGAAACCCAGGCGCTGATCGGCCAGGCCTACCCGCATTTCGATGTGGTCTGGTTCGGCCACATCGGCGACGGCAACCTGCATATCAACGTGCTCAAGCCCGACGCGACCGCCGATGCGGAGTTCCTGACCCAGTGCGAGCACGTGACCAAGCTGCTGGCCCAGGTGCTGGCGCGTTTCGATGGGAGCATTTCCGCCGAGCACGGTATCGGGCTGGTCAAGAAGGGCTATCTGGACAGCACCCGCAGCGCGCCGGAGATCGCACTGATGAAGGCGGTCAAACGCGCATTTGATCCCCAAGGGCTGCTGAATCCGGGCAAGCTCTTCGACCTCTGACGCGCGACAGATCTTCACGCAGCCTATACGCTCTGCGTTTTCCAACGCGAACGACACCCTGATGATGCGTCCGATCCTGCTTCTTGCCGTCCTTGCCCTGCCGCTGTCCGCACTGGCGTCCAGTTTCGCCGGCAGCTCCGCCGGTTCCGCCTCCGGCGCGTCGTCGGCCGGCTCGTCCAGCTCGAGCGACGACAAGGTCGTGCTGGATGCCCGTGACGATGCGGCGGCCTTCGTCGCCAGCGACGGTGCCATCCGTGGCGCGCGTCTGGAAGCGGCACTGCTGCACGTGCGCGAGCGCGATGCAACGCAGCGTCAGGTCAGCGACCTGGCGCTGGCCAAGGCCCTGCTGGCCCGCTGATGTCCAGCGCACGTGGTCCGGCCCGCCGCTGGCGATGGGCGGTCCTGACCACGTTGCTGCTCGCGCCGCTGGCCGTACAGGCCGCGCTGCAGCTGGAGCTGCAACCGCAGGGCCTGGATGCCCGGCAGGCGAGGGCCGCCGGTCGCGTCCTCGACGAGGTGCAGGCGCGGATGCCGCTGGACTGGCAGGCCCGCTTCGATGCGCCGGTGCCGGTGCGCTGGACGGACACACTGCCGGATCGCGTCCACGGCCGTGCGCGCGCCGGCGCGATCACCCTGCGGCGCGCGCTGCTCGACGCGGTCGAGGACGACCAGCCGCTGCCCCGCGCCGTACAGGCGGCGCTGATCCACGAACTCACCCATGTGCTGGACCGCTCCGATGCCGGTGGCTGGTCGCGCAGCGCCCGCTGGCGCGATCTGGCGGGCTGGCAGCAGCGGCCGTGGCGCTGGGGCCGCACCGGCAACCAGTTCAGTGCGCGCAGCCCCGACGCCTATGAGCGCACCAGCCCGGCCGAATTCCTCGCGGTGAACGCCGAACACTATCTGCTCGACCCGGACTATGCCTGCCGACGCCCTGCGCTGCAGGCCTGGTTCGCCGAGCACCTCGGAGCGCGCGCCGACGCGCCCGCGTGCGACGCGCGCCTGCCGCTGGTGCAGGCCGACGACGCCACGGGTGCGGCATCGCTGCTGGAACTGGACCCCGCCCGTGTCTACGCGGTGGACTACCTGCTGGCCGAAGGCAACGACCAGCTGATGAGCCGCTGGGGCCACAGCATGCTGCGGCTGGTGATCTGTGCGCCGGGCCGCGCGCCGGGCCCGGCCTGTCGCATGGACCTGTCGTATCACCGTGTGCTGTCGTTCCGCGCGTTCGTCGGCGACGTGCAGATCTCCAGCTGGCGCGGATTGACCGGCTCCTATCCCTCGCGCCTGTTCGTGCTGCCACTGAACCAGGTGGTCAACGAGTACACCCAGCTGGAACTGCGTGGCCTGTCGTCGGTGCCATTGCGCCTGCAGGGCGACGAAATCGCCACGCTGCTCGAACGGGTCGCACAGGTGCACTGGAGCTACGACGGCCGCTATCTGTTCGTCAGCAACAACTGCGCGGTGGAGACCGGCAAGCTGCTGCAGGAGGGGGTGCCGCGGCTGGCGTCGCCGGGGCTCAACCGGATCACGCCGCACGGCCTGCTGACCCGGCTGGAACGGCAGGGGCTGGCCGACCGCTCGGTACTGGACGACCGTGCCGCCGCTACCCGGGGCGGCTACTACTTTGCCTCCGCGCAGACGCACTACCAGCTGTTGTTCGACGTGGTGCGGCAGGAGCTGCCGCTGGGCACCGATGCGGTCACCGTGTGGTTGCAGCGTCCGGCGGGCGAGCGCGCGCGGTGGGTGGACGCAGGGGGGCTGCGTACTACCTCGGCGCTGCTGCTGCTGGAGCAGGCCGCGCGCTATCGCGAGGAACTGCGTGCCCGCGACCGGCTGAAGCAAACGCTGGGCGACCCCGGCGCGGGTATCGATGCCGCGCGCGAAACGCTCCTTGCGCTGCTCCGTGATACGGGCCAGCTGGTCAGTCCGGCGGCCCTGCTGGACCAGGGCGGCTACGGGCTGCCGATGGCCGCCGAACGCGCCGAGGCGTCTGCTGCCGCCGCACGCATCAGCGCCCGCGGCGTCCCGGCGTGGACCGCGCTGCAGCAGCAGATGCGGGCCCGCCTGCCGCCGGCGCAGCAGCGCGAGCTGGACACCATCGACGACAGCCTGACCCGCCTGGGCGACCGCATGCGCCGGTTGGCGCAGGAAGACAGCGCTACTGGCGCGGCAACGCGATGACGAACCGGGCACCGCCGAGCACGCTGGCGGTGCACCAGACCTGGCCGCCATGCGCATCGGCGATGGCCTTGACCACGGCCAGCCCCAGGCCGCTGCCGCCCCGTTGACGCGAGCGCGAGCCGTCGCCGCGCATGAACGGATCGAAGATGTGCGCGCTCAGTGCCGGGTCGATGCCCGGGCCCTCGTCATCGACGGCGATCTCCACGTGAGTGGCGGTGTCGTGCACGGCAATGCGCACGCGCCCCGGTGTGGCGTAGCGGCGGGCGTTCTCCAGCAGCGCCATCAGGGCCTGGCGCACGCGCGTGGGATCGCAGTGCGCCGGGTGCTCCCCGCGCGAGGTTTCCAGTTCCAGCACGAAGCCGCCGTTGCGGAAGCCGGGATCGACCAGGGTCATCACCGAATGCACCTCCTGCACCACGTCGCTGCGCGCGCGGCGCACATCCAGGCGCGCGCTGTCGGCCAGGCTCAGCACGCGCAGGTCTTCGATCAGCCGTGACAGCCCTTCGACCTGGGCCAGCAGGCTGCGGAACTGCGCTTCGTCGGGCGCGAACACGCCTTCGGCGAGCCCCTGCAGCCGACCGCGCAGAATGGTCACTGGGGTGCGCAGTTCATGCGCGATCGCCGCATGCCACATGACCCGGTCGGCATCCATGTTCTGCAGCCGCCGTGCCATCGCATTGAAGTCGTCCACCAGCAGCGCCACCTCGCCGAGCGAGTGGTGGCTGGCGGCAGCGCGTGCGCCGAGGTCGCCATTGGCGAGACGACGGATGCTGTCCACCACCGAATTGAGCGGGCCCAGGATGCGTTGCGACAACCGCACCGAGGCGGCAATCGCCAGCCCGAGTCCGATCAGGGTCACCCCGGCCATCCAGACCAGTTCGGGGCCGGTAGGCGCCCAGCTGGCCGGCTCCTCGGTGGCGCCCGGGTAGAAGGTCACCAGGATGGCGTACAGCACATAGGAGCTGAGGATCACCATCACGATCACCGACAGCGCCATCAGCGACATCGACACCACGATGTGCCGGCTCAGCCCGGAGCCGCGCATCAGCGATCCGCCGCGAGACGGTAGCCGACGCCGCGCACGCTGGCCGGCACGTTCTCCAGGCCGACCTCGTCGAGCTTGCGCCGCAGCTTGCTGACGTGGCTGTCCACCGTGCGCTCCAGGGCCTCGCTTTCCGGCAGGCATTCGTGCATCAGTTCGCTGCGGCTGAAGATGCGCAGCGGCGCCAGCGCCATGCAGTGCAGCAGCTTGAACTCGGTGAGCGTCAGCAGCAGTTCGTGGCTGTAGCCGTCGCCTTCCACATGGACCTGGTGGTTCTCCGCATCGATGACCAGGTTGGCCACGCGCAGCACGCCGGAGGCGCCGGCCGGGCGCTGGTTGAGGGTACGCCGCAGCACCGCCCGCACCCGCGCGGCCACTTCGGCCGGATTGAACGGTTTGACCACGTAGTCGTCGGCACCCATGCGCAGCGCGGTCAGCTTGTCCAGGTCCTGGTCCAGCGCGGTGAGCATGATCACCGGGGTATCGCCGCGCTGGCGCAGCGTATTGAGCACGGTCCAGCCATCCATGCCGGGCATCTGCACATCAAGCAGGATCAGGTCCGGGCGTGCGCTCCGGTGCAGGGTCAGTGCGGCCAGCCCGTCCTGTGCGCGCAGCGTGCGCAGACCTTCGCGCTCCAGGTAGGCGGCCACGATGTCGGCGATTTCCGGTTCGTCTTCAACGATCAGGACCAGCGCGTGGAGGGAGCGGTCCCAGCGCGCGGCGGTGGCACTGGGCGAATCGGTGGCGTGCATGCAGGCAGGGCCGGAAGGTGCTTAGCGCTCCATCGTATCTCCACATTTCCTCCATCGAAACCCCACGCGCCCCGCGCAGACTTCGCCATTCATGATTCCAGCCGGTGATCCGGCCCGTGTGCCGCAGATGAAGACCAACAGGATTTACGCCGCCGCCTGCGCGGCGATCATGGCCGTGACCGCGGCCTGCTCCAGGGAAGAAGCGCCTGCCGTCACGGCGCCCGCGGTCAGCGTGGCGACCCTGTCGCCGTCGATCGTACAGCTCGACGATGAGCTGCCCGGCCGGGTGGCGGCGGTACGCACCGCGCAGATCCGCGCACAGGTAGGCGGCATCGTGCTCAAGCGGCTGTTCGAGCAGGGGGCGGAGGTCAAGGCCGGTACGCCGCTGTTCCAGATCGACCCTGCCGCGTTCCATGCCGAGGTCGACAGCGCGGCCGCGCTGCTCCAGCGCAGCGAGGCGACCCTGGCGCGTACCCGCGTGCAGTCCGAGCGGCTGCAGTCGCTGGCGGCGGCGCAGGTGGTCAGCCACCAGGCCCGCGACGACGCGCGCGCCGAGCACCAGCAGGCGCTGGCCGATGTGGCCCAGGCACGCGCCACGCTCGCACGGCGCCGCCTGGATCTGCGCTATGCGACGGTCGATGCGCCCATCGACGGGCGCATCGACCAGGCGCTGGTCACCGAGGGTGCGCTGGTGACCGCCAGCGATGCCACGCCGATGGCGGTGGTGCAGCAGCTGGACCAGGTGTACGTCGATGTGCGGCAGCCGGCGTCGATGCTGGAGAGCATCCAGCGCAGTGTGGTATCCGGCCAGCTCGACAAGGCCAAGGGCCTGCCGGTGACGCTGCTGGGCAGTGGTGGGCACGCCTACCCGGAGCAGGGCAGGATCCTGTTCTCGGGGATCAACGTGGACGCCGAAACGGGCGACATCGTGCTGCGCATCGTGGTCGACAATCCCGAGCGGCGCCTGCTGCCCGGCATGTTCGTGCGCGCCCGGGTGCCGCGCGGCGTGCAGCCGGCGGCGCTGCTGCTGCCGCAGCAGGCGGTTCTGCGCAGTACCGGCGGGCAGGCGTACGCATGGGTGATCGGCAAGGACGGCAAGGCGGTGATCCGCACCGTCGAGATCGATGGGCAGGTCGAACGCCAGTACGTGGTCAAGCACGGCCTGCATGCCGGCGAACGCGTGGTGGTAGAAGGCCAGGAGCGCCTGCAGGAAGGCGTGGTGGTCGATGCCAGGCCCTGGAAACACCCACAGACGACGGGCGCGCTGGGCGCGCCCTGATTTCCCCCGGCTGACCCCGTCGGGGCAGGCGCGCCAGCGCCGGCCCGACGCGCAAAGGACGTTGCATGCCCCAGTTCTTCATCGATCGCCCGGTATTTGCCTGGGTGCTGGCCATTTTCGTGGTGCTCGCCGGCGTGCTGGCCATTCCCCGGCTGGCCATCGAACGCTATCCGGCCGTTGCGCCGCCCAGCGTGAGCATCTACGCCAGCTACCCCGGCGCCACCCCGCAGACCATGAACGATGCCGTGGTCGGACTGATCGAGCGCGAGCTGTCCGGGGTCAAGCATCTGCTGTACTTCTCCTCCTCCACCGACACCTCCGGCGAGGCCACCATCTCGGCGACCTTCCGCCCGGGCACCGACCCGGAACTGGCGCAGGTGGATGTGCAGAACCGGATCAAGGCGATCGAGCCACGGTTGCCACAGGTGGTGCGCCAGAACGGACTGACGGTGGAAGCGGCCGATTCGGGCTTCCTGATGCTGGTCGGCCTGAAGTCGGTGGACGGGCGCCTGGACGAGGTCGATCTGAGCGACTACATGGCGCGCAACATCGTCGACGAGCTGCGCCGCATCGATGGCGTGGGCCGCGTGCAGCTGTTCGGTGCCGAGCGCGCGATGCGGATCTGGGTGGACCCCGCGCAGCTCATCGCGTACAGCCTCACGCTGGACGACCTGACCCAGGCGATCGCCGCGCAGAACGTGCAGATCGCGCCGGGCCGCGTTGGCGACTCGCCCGCGCTGCCGGGCCAGCGGGTGACGATTCCGCTGACCGCCGAGGGCCAGTTGACCACGCCGGACGCGTTCGCCGCGATCGTGCTGCGCGCCCGTGCCGACGGCGGCAAGGTGGTGCTGGGCGACGTGGCGCGGGTCGAGCTGGGCGCGCAGAGTTATGCGTGGTCCACCCGTGAGGACGGTGTCGCGGCCACGGCCGCGGCGATCCAGTTGTCGCCCGGCGCCAACGCGGTGCGCACCGCGCGGGCGGTACGGGCGCGCATCGCCGAGCTGGCGCCGACCCTGCCGGCGGGCATGCAGGCGACGGTGCCGTTCGACACTGCCCCGTTCGTGGAGATATCCATCCGCCAGGTGCTGATCACGCTGATCGAAGCGATGGTGCTGGTGTTCGCGGTGATGTACCTGTTCCTGCAGAACATCCGCTACACGCTGATTCCGGCGATCGTGGCGCCGATCGCGCTGCTCGGCACCTTCGCGGTAATGCTGGCCGCGGGCGTGTCGATCAACGTGCTGACCATGTTCGGCATGGTGCTGGCGATCGGCATCATCGTCGACGACGCGATCGTGGTGGTGGAGGGCGTGGAGCGGATCATGGCCGAGGAAGGCCTGCCGCCGCGCGAGGCCACGGCCAAGGCGATGAAGGAGCTGACCGGGGCGGTGATCGGCATCACGCTGGTGCTGACGGCGGTGTTCATTCCGATGGCCTTCGCGGATGGATCGGTCGGCGCGATCTACCGGCAGTTCACGCTGGCGATGTCGGTGTCGATCCTGTTCTCGGCGATCCTGGCGTTGAGCCTGACCCCGGCCCTGTGCGCGACCCTGCTCAGTCCCAGCACCCGCGGGCATCATGGACGCGGCGGTTTCTTTGGTTGGTTCAACCGCGGTGTCGAGCGGATGACGGCCGGCTACCAGCGCCGCGTGGTGCGCATCCTGCAGCGTGGCGGGCGCGGCATGGCCGTGTTCGTCGCGCTGGTGGTCGCCCTGGGCCTGGGGTTGCACATGGTGCCGGGGGCGTTTCTGCCGGAGGAAGACCAGGGCTATTTCATGACGTCGATCCAGCTGCCGGCCGATGCCACCGCCGAGCGCACGCTGGAGGTGGTGAAGCGCTATGAAGCGCACGTCGCCTCGCGTCCGGGGATCGCCTCCAACCAGTCGATCATGGGCTACAGCTTCGCCGGGTCCGGCCCGAATGCCGCGTTGGCCTACACCATGCTCAAGGACTGGAATGCCCGTGACGGTGCCAGCGCGGGCGACGAAGTGCAGCGTGCGCAGGCAGCAATGGCCGCAGCGCCGGAAGGGCAGGTCATGAGCGTGATGCCGCCGGCCATCGACAGCCTCGGTACCTCGTCGGGCTTCGAGCTGCGGCTGCAGGCGCGTGCCGGTCAGGATCATGCGCAGCTGCAGGCGGCGCTGCAGCATCTGCTGGCGCTGGCGGCGAAGAGTCCGCTGCTGCGCGATGTGTATGCCGAGGGCCTGCCGGCCGGCAATACCGTGCGGCTGGAGATTGATCGCCACAAGGCCGAGGCGATGGGAGTGGGCTTCACCCGCATCAGCGACACGCTGTCGGCGGCGCTGGGCTCGCAGTACGTCAACGACTTCCCCAATGCCGGGCGCATGCAGCAGGTGATCGTGCAGGCCGACGCGCCGCACCGGATGCAGGTGGAGGATGTGCTGAAACTGCACGTGCGCAACGCCTCGGGCGGCATGGTGGCGTTGTCTGAAGTGGTCACGCCGGTGTGGTCACAGACGCCGCTGCAGTTGGAGCGCTATCAGGGCTTTCCGGCACTGAGTGTGTCCGGCAACGCCGCGCCGGGCGCCTCCAGTGGCCAGGCGATGGCCGAGATGGAGCGCCTGGCCCGGCAGCTGCCGGCGGGCTTCGCGCTGGCGTGGACGGGTCAATCGCTGCAGGAGCGGGCATCGGGCGCGCAGGCGCCGTGGTTGCTGCTGCTGTCGATGCTGGTGGTGTTTCTGGTGCTGGCCGCGTTGTACGAAAGCTGGTCGATCCCGGCGGCAGTGATGCTGGTGGTGCCGCTGGGGCTGCTGGGCGCGGTTGCGGCGGTGCTGCTGCGCGGCCTGCCCAACGACGTGTTCTTCAAGGTGGGCATGATCACGGTGATCGGCTTGTCGGCCAAGAACGCGATTCTGATCGTGGAGTTTGCCCGCCAGCTGCAGCAGCAGGGGCGCGGCGTGGTCGAGGCGGCCGTGGAAGCGGCGCGGCTGCGGCTGCGGCCGATCCTGATGACCTCGCTGGCGTTTGCGCTGGGCGTGGTGCCGCTGATGCTGGCCTCCGGCGCGTCGGCCGAGACCCAGCATGCGATCGGCACCGGCGTGTTCGGCGGCATGCTGACCGGCACCGTGCTGGCCGTGTTCTTCGTGCCGCTGTTCTATGTGCTGGTGCAGGGCATGCGCCGCTGGCGCTGGCCGTGGCGACGACACCGTGGAGGATGAGATGACCGTGGATGGGATCGAGCAGCGCACCGCACTGGCCGAGGCCGGGCTGCACGACGTGCTGCTGGCGCGGGATGTGGACGCGGCGCAGCAGTGGCTCTCACCGGCCCTGTTCTTTACCGACGCATCGGGCCGCTGGCAGGGCGCACCTCCCTGCCTGCAGGCCTGGATTGCGCGTCGCCTGCATGTGGTGGCGATCGAGCAGGGGCCGATCGAGTACCTGGCCTGCGGGCAGCTGCTGCTGGCCGCCAGCGATATGTGCCTGGCCTACGTGTCCGATGGCGGCGAGCAGGTGCGCCGCCTGCGGCTGCTGCGGGTCTGGGCCCGCTGTTCGTCGCCGGCCGGTGTGCACCTGCTGTCGGTGGGAATGCTGCCGCTGCGCGGCGGGTGAGGGCGTGGCGGGGGCCGGCGAGTCACCGCCGCTTCACCTCCCCCGGCCGGGTGCGCGCTAGGATCGGATGTTGAGTGGAACAACTGCAAGGAGTGGAACATGCGTGCATCCCAGGGACTGTTGAGTGTGGCCATCGTGCTCGGGCTGGCGGCCTGCCAGCCGGCGCAGCAGCCACCGGCGGATGCGGTCGATCCGGCCGCGGGCAACACCGATGCGCCGCCGGCTACGGCCGCGACCACCGATGCGCGTACCTATGCCTTCCGCTGTGGTGATCTTGCCGTGCGCGCCACCTACCGGGGCGACGATGCGGCGACCGTGGTTGCCGGCGAGCGTACCTTCGCGATGTCGTCCCAGCCTGCCGCGTCCGGCGCGAAATACGGCGACGGCGAAGGCAACGTGTTCTGGACCAAGGGCGCCACCGAGGGCATCCTGACGCTGAAGGGCGAGGCGGATCGCAGCTGCACCGGCGCGGGCGAAGAGGGCGCCACGGTGCCGCCGCCGGCCGCAGCGGCCGGTACGGCGTTCCGTGCCACCGGCAACGAGCCGGGCTGGCTGGCCGTGGTGGCCGATGGCGCCACGCCTCACCTGCGCGTGGAAACCGACTACGGGCAGCGCACCTTCGAGATCGCCACGCCCACGCAGGGCAAGGATGGCTGGTCGGGCAAGGCGGCCGATGGGACCGACATCAAACTCACCTTCCAGCGCACGGTGTGCCAGGACGACATGAGCGGCCAGGCCTTCGGTGCCACGGCGATGCTGACCGTGGGCGCACGCCAGTACCACGGCTGCGGCGACTTCGCCGGCGCGCCCGCGCTGGCAGCGCGGCCCTGACCGGCACCGGCCTCAGCGGGCGGTGCCGGGCGGGCAGTCCTCCGGCGCCTCCCCGGTGAACAGGTCGTAGCGCGTGCCCACGTCGAGCAGCAGGTGGCGGACGGTGCAGTCGTCGCCGTGGGTGTCCAACAGGCCGGCGAACAGGCGTTCGCGTCCGTCGCAGAAGGTTTCGCCGGCGGCGGCCAGTTCTTCGGCCCGGGCGTCGTCGTACGCCTCTTCGCCAGCAAAGTGCTGGCAGGTGTTCTCGCGTTCGAGGAAGGCGCGCGCGTCGGCCGGCAACGCGCAGTACACCCGGATGTCGTTGAGGTCGTAGACCGCTTCGGGGATGTCGCATCCGGCATCGGCGCGGGCGCGATCCAGTTGTTCGCGGCTGTCGGGCATGCCGGACGCATCGCCACCGACGGTGGCGCCGGCGCTGCCCGTTGCCGGGTCGGCATCAGGCACGGTATCGGGCGGCGGCGGCACCTGGGCCGCTGTCGTCACCTCATCTGCGTGGGGCGTCTCCACCACCGCGTCGGCCCCTTCGTCGGCGCTGTCCGCTGCCCGCGGCGCGCACGCCGCAAGCAGGGACAGGCAGGCTGCCAGAACGAGGCGCTTAGTCGGCACGGCCGGCAAACTCACCGGTGGTGGTGTTGACCAGCACGCGTTCGCCATTGGCGATGTACTCCGGCACCATGATTTCGATGCCGGTGTTGAGCTTGGCCGGCTTCGGGCGCTTGGTGGCGGTGCCACCCTTGAGCTCCGGCGGGGTCTCGATCACTTCCAGCACCACGCTGGTGGGCAGCTGCACCGCCACCGGCGTTTCATCGATCACCTGCACGTAGATGCCGGTCAGGCCATCGGTGATGTAACCGGCGTCATCGCCGACCACATCGGCATCCAGGGTGTAGGGGGTGTAGTCCTCGTCGTCGAGGAATACGAATGCATCGCCGTCCTTGTACGAATAGGTGGACTGGCGGCGCAGCAGCTCGACTTCCGGCAGGTTGTCGTCGGCATCGAAGCTGGCGTCGAGCTTGTTGCCGCCCGGCACGCTGTACATGATGAAGCGGAAGCGCACATTGCCGCCGCGGCCCTGCGGCGAGCTGCGTTCGATGTCGCGGATCTGGTAGACGCCGTTGTTGTATTCGACGACGTTGCCTTTCTTGATGTCGTTGGCTTTCATGGGAGTGACGGTCGGTTCGTGGAGGTGTCGGGCGCCCGCAAGGACGCCCAGTGGGTGGCGCGGATGTTACTTGGGTGCCAGGCGCACCGCACCATCGAGGCGGATGGTTTCGCCGTTGAGGTAGGTGTTGCCCAGGATGTGGCCCACCAGGCCGGCGAAATCCTCCGGCTTGCCCAGGCGCGGCGGGAACGGGATCGAGGCGGCCAGGGATTCCTGCACGGCCGGCGGCATGCCATCGACCATCGGGGTCCAGAAGATGCCCGGCGCGATGGTCATCACGCGGATGCCGAAGCGCGACAGCTCGCGCGCCATCGGCAGGGTCATGCCGACCACGCCGCCCTTGGACGCCGCATAGGCGGCCTGACCGATCTGGCCTTCGTAGGCAGCCACGCTGGCGGTGTTGATGATCACGCCGCGCTCGCCGTCGTCGCCGACGGGGTTGTGCTGCATGCGGTTGGCGGCGGCCTTGGCGACGTTGAAGCTGCCCACCAGGTTGACCATCACGGTGCCCTGGAAGTTGGCCAGCGGCATCGGCGCTTCCTTGCCCAGCACGCGGCCGGCGCCGAGGATGCCGGCGCAGTTGATGGCCGCATTCAGCCCGCCGAGGAACGCGTGCGCGGCGTCGATATTGGCCACCACAGCGGCTTCGTCGCTGACGTTGGTGGTGAAGTAGCGCGCATGTGCGTCGCCGAGTTCGGCGACGGCGGCCGCGCCCTTGTCGTCGTTGAGGTCGAACAGGGCCACCTTGCCGCCGTGGGCGACCAGGTGACGGGCCACGGACAGGCCCAGGCCGGAAACGCCGCCGGTGATGACGGCGCGGACGGAAGACAGCTGCATTGCGCGTACCTGTGGAGTCTGGAAGCGCCGATTCTAGCGGATGCGGCCGGTTTCGCCTTTGTGCACCGCCACCGCCGGTGCGGGGCGCGCGGCCAGGCGGCGGGCGAACTCGTCCGGCGGCAGGCCGGGGGCGAACAGGAAGCCCTGGCCGACCGATACCCCCAGCGCCTGCAGGAAGTGGCGCTGCTGTTCGGACTCGATGCCCTCGGCCACCAGCCCCAGCCCGAGGCTGCGGGCGATGCCGCAGACCGCTTCGCATACCGCCACGTCCGAGCGGTTGCCGGGCACGCCCTCGACGAACAGCTGGCTCAGTTTGAGGCCGTGGATCGGCAGCCGGCGCAGGTAGTTCAGCGCGCTGTAGCCTTCGCCGAAGTCGTCGATGGTCAGCAGCACGCCCATCTCGCGCAGCCGGGCGAAGGTCTGCAGGGTGTCCGGGGCATCCTCGATCAGCACCCGCTCGGTGAACTCCAGCTCCAGCGCGCTGCCGGGCAGGCCGAACTCGTCAAGCACCTGGCGCACGTTGCGGGCCAGATCCTCGCCGACGAACTGGCGGTAGGACACGTTGACCGCCACCCGCACGATGCCCAGCCCCTCGTTTTGCCATTGGCGGACCTGGCGGCACGCCTCGCGCAGCACCCACAGGCCGATCCGGACGATGTCGCCGGTGCTTTCGGCGTGGCCGATGAAGATGTCCGGGCGCAGCTCGCCCAGCTGCGTGTTGCGCCAGCGGATCAGCGCCTCGGCGGCCACCAGCTGGCCGCTGCGCAGGTCTACCTGCGGCTGGTAGACCAGGTGGAACTCGTCGTCGTCCAGTGCCCGATGCAGGCGGCTTTCGATCTGCAGGCGGTCGTGCTGGCGCTGCGCCAGCTCCGGCGAAAACACCTGCCAGCCGTTGCGGGTGCGGCGCTTGCAGTCGTACATGGCGATGTCCGCGTTCTGGATCAGCTGCTGCGGGCGCAGCCCGTCCTGCGGTGCGCGGGCGATGCCGATGCTGGCGGTGACCGCGAACTCGTCGCTGCCGAAGCGGAACGGCGTGCTGAAGGCCTGGGTGATCGCGTCGGCCAGGCGCTCGGGCTGGTCGTGCTGGTCGCGGGTGTCGCAGATCACCAGGAACTCATCGCCACCGAAGCGTGCCACCAGCCCTTCGGTGCCGATCGCCGTGGCGATGCGGCGGGTGGCGTCGATCAGCAGTTCGTCACCGGCGTTGTGGCCAAGCAGGTCGTTGACGGTCTTGAAGCGGTCCAGGTCGATGTACAGCACCGCCACCCGGCAATGGGTCGGGTTGGACATGCGGGCGGCGAGGTCGTTGAGCACGGCATCGCGGTTCATGATGCCGGTCAGTGGATCGGTACGCGCCTGGATGCGCAGGGTTTCCTCGGCCTGCTTGCGCGCGGTGATGTCCTGCACGGTGCCGGCGATGCGCGCGGCATTGACGTCGCCGGCCTCGGCCTCGCCGATCATGCGCACCCAGAAGGTATGCCCGTCGCTGCGCTGGCCCTGCAGTTCCAGCTCGAATGGCGCCTGCTTGTCGATCACATCGAGCAGGGCCTGCTGCAGCAGCGAACGGTCGTTCAGGCGCAGGCAGTCGAGCAGCTGGGCCATGTCCTGCAGCGGCGGCTCCTGGCCGAGGATGCGGGTGGCTTCATCGGTGAGGTACAGCCGCTGCAGGCCGCGATCCCACTCCCAGCCGCCGATGTGGGCCAGCGACTGCGCGCGGTCGAACAGGGTGTTGTTGCGCTTGAGTTCGGTGATGTCGCTGAACAGCCCGAATACATGGTCGGGACTGTCGCGGCCGGTGCCGTAGACCGGTACGTTGGTGGTCGAGATCCAGATCATCCGGCCGCGGGGCCGGTGGTACAGCCCGACGATGGTGCTGCGGATGATCCGCCCGGTGCGCAGCGAGACCGCCGCCGGCCACTGCTCGCGGGTGAGCGGGTGCCCATGCTCGTCCACGCTGATCCAGTCCTCCGGGCACAGCATCGCCTGCAGACTGTTGCCGTTGCCGGGAATGCCCAGGATGCGGTGTGCGGCAGGGTTGGCCGACACCACCCGCAGCTGGCGATCGAACAGGACCACGCCCTTGTCGATGGACTCCATCAGCAGGCGGTAGCGCGACTCGGCCTGCCAGCGGCTGCTGAGGTCGCGCGCGACGGCCACGATGCAGTGTTCGCCCTGGTGCTCGAAGCCGGCCGAGTGCACCTCCACCGGAAAGCGGCTGCCGTCGCCGCGCATGTTGGTGACTTCGATGACGTAGGTTTCGCCCCGGTGCAGCGCCTCCCAGACCGGGTCGAGGTGGTCGCTGGGCAGGTCCGGGTTCAGCAGCTCGATCGGCTGGCCGATGATGTCCTCGCGGCTGCGCCCGTAGGCGCGCACGCCGGCGTGGTTGAGGTCCAGCACCACGCCCGTCTCGCTGAGGATGCTGACCGGGTCGGGCACGGCGTCGAACAGCGCGGCATAGCGGCGCAGGGCGAGCTGGCGCTCGTCCATCGCCTCCTGCAGGGCGGCCTGCGCGGTTTCCAGCAGCTCGCGCAGTGCGGCAGGTGGGGCCTGGGCCAGCGCGCGCTCCAGTGCAGCCAGCGCATCGACGTGGGCGGTGAGGTGATCACCGACCGCAGCGTCCTTGCGCGGGCTGCGTCGGGTCATGTGGCCGCCAGTGCCTTCCCGGTCTTGCTGCCGGTGTCGCGGCCCAGCCGCGCCGCCAGCCAGCGGCCAGTGGCCGCCAGCGCCGGCAGGTCGATGCCGGTGCGCATGCCGATGCCGTGCAGCAGGTACACCACATCCTCGCTGGCGACGTTGCCGCTGGCGCCCTTGGCGTACGGGCAGCCGCCCGCACCGGAGACCGCCGCATCAACCACGCGCACGCCTTCGTCCAGGCAGGCGTCGATGTTGGCCAGCGCCTGGCCGTAGGTGTCGTGGAAGTGCACGGCGAGCGCCGACATCGGCAGCTCGGCAGCGACCGCATGCAGCATCGCGCGGGCCTTGCGCGGCGTGCCCACGCCGATGGTGTCGCCCAGCGAAATTTCGTAACAGCCCATCGCATGCAGGGCGGTGGCCACGCGCACCACCTCGCTCACCGGCACCTCGCCCTGGTAGGGGCAGCCGAGCACGGTGGAGACGTAGCCGCGCACCTTGACCCCGTCGGCGCGGGCGCGTTCGAGGATCGGTGCGAAGCGCGCCAGCGATTCGTCGATGCCGGCGTTGGTGTTGGTGCGGTTGAACGTTTCCGAGGCCGCAGTGAACACCGCCACTTCGTCCACGCCCACCGCACGGGCGCGGTCGTAGCCCTGTTCGTTGGGCACCAGTACCGGGTAGGCGATGCCGGGCAGGCGTTCGATGCCCTGATAGACCTCGGCGGCGTCGGCCAGCTGCGGGACCCAGCGCGGGCTGACGAAGCTGGTCGCCTCGATGGTGCGCAGGCCGGTGAGGGACAGCTGGCGGATCAGCTCGATCTTGTCGGCGGTCGCCACCGGCTGGGCTTCGTTCTGCAGCCCGTCGCGCGGGCCGACCTCGACGATGCGGACGAAATCATCCATGCGCGCGCTCCCGGGACGGGATGGGGCGGGCAACCGGAAGAGAGCGGGTCAGGGGAGAAGTCACGTAGAGTCCTGGCAGGCGAGGGTGGCCCACGTTCCCCGGCGGGCCACGAAAGGGGGATACGCGGGATGGGCGGCAAAGCGGCCAGCCCGCGGTGAAAAAACGCGGCCGCCGGGGCGGCCGGCGGGCGCTCAGGCCGGGCGGTGGCAGACCGCTTCGATGTTGTTGCCGTCCGGATCGAGCACGAACGCCCCGTAGTAGTTGGGGTGGTAGTACTCGCGGATGCCGGGGGCACCGTTGTCGCGCCCGCCGGCGGCCAAGGCGGCCTGGTGGAAGGCGTCGACCTGGGCGCGGCTCTCCGCGCTGAAGGCCACGTGCACGCCACCGTGGGCGCCGGGGGCATTGCCGATCCAGAAGTCCGGCTTGCCGGTGCGGCCGAAGCCGGCATGGTCGTGGTCGCCGGTCTGGGCGGCACTGACCTGCATCACCACGCCGATGCCGAGCGGGGCCAGCGCCTGCTGGAAGAAGGCCAGGCTGCGGGCGAAGTCGGCGCAGCGGATTCCGATGTGGTCGAGCATGGCGGCGATCTCAGTCCTGGGTAACCCAATGGGGGGCGCGCTTGTCCAGGAAGGCGCCCAGGCCCTCCTGGCCCTCGGCCGACACGCGCAGGCGGGCGATCAGCGCGGCATTGTCGTGGTCCAGCGCGTCGCGGTCACGGCCCACCGACACCCGGCGGACCAGATCCTTGGCCGAGGACGAGGCGATCGGGCCGGCCTTGTCGAGCAGGCTGAGCTGGCGCTGCACGGCTTCGTCGATGCGTTCAGGTTCGATCAACTGGTGCACCAGGCCGATGCGCAGGGCGGTCTCGGCATCGAAATGCTCGCCGGTGGCGAACCAGCGGCGCGCCTGGCGCGGGCCGATGGCGTCGATCACGTACGGGGAAATCACCGCCGGCAGCAGCCCCAGCCGGCTTTCGGTCAGGCCGAAGCGCGCGCTGGTGCTGGCGATGGCGATGTCGCAGCAGGCGACCAGACCCACGCCGCCGCCAAACGCGGCGCCGTGCACGCGGGCGATGGTCGGGCGCGGCAGTTCGTCCAGGGTGCGCATCAGGCGCGCCAGCGCGAGCGAATCCTGGCGGTTGTCCTCCTCACTGGCGGCGGCCATGCCGCGCATCCACTGCATGTCGGCGCCGGCCGAGAACGAGGCGCCCTGGCCGGCCAGGACCACCGCGCGGACCTGGTCGTCGCGGCCGGCGGCCTCCAGGGCGGCGGTCAACTGCGCGATCAGGGCCGCGTCGAAGGCGTTGTGGAGGGCGGGGCGGTTCAGCCACAGGGTCAGGACCGACCCGCTGCGTTCTATCCGTAGTGCATCACTCATCGAGGGGACCTGCGGTTACTCCATACATGTACAGATCATAGCGGGCCATTGGTCACGGGCCATGACGCGACGCGGCGATGCTAGAATTGATAACCATTCCTATCAACCAGAAGGCGCTCTGTGACGCTGTCCGATCTGCCTCTGCACAGCTCCGCCCTGGTGGAATCCGTGCAGGAACTGCATGCAAACGATGCCATCGCCCGCCGGCTCCAGGAGCTGGGTTTTGTGAAGGGTGAGGATGTGCGTCTGGTAGCCCGTGGTCCGGTCGGCGGCGAGCCGCTGCTGGTGCAGGTGGGGTTCACCCGCTTCGCCCTGCGCCGCAGTGAAGCCCGACGCATTCTGGTCACTGCGGTTGCCGCCGGAGCGGTGGCATGAGCGCCGCCGCCCTTCCGCTGCGCGTGGCGCTGGTGGGCAACCCGAACAGCGGCAAGACTGCGCTGTTCAACCAGCTCACCGGCAGCCGCCAGAAGGTCGCCAATTACACCGGCGTGACCGTGGAGCGCAAGGAAGGCCGCCTGCGCGCGCCCTCCGGCCGCGAGTTCGCCGTGCTCGACCTGCCGGGCGCCTACAGCCTGCAGCCGGCGAGCCTGGATGAAGCGATCACCCGCGACCTGTGCCGGGGCTTCTATCCCGGCGAGGCGGCGCCGGACGTGCTGCTGTGCGTGATCGACGCCACCAACCTGCGCCTGCACCTGCGCTTCGCGCTGGAGCTGCGTGAGCTGGGCAAGCCGATGATCGTGGCGCTGAACATGGTCGATGCGGCCGAGCGCCGCGGCATCCGGATCGACGTCGCCGCGCTGGAACAGGCGCTGGGTGTGCCGGTGGTGGAAACCGTGGCGGTGCGCCGCCACGGCGCGCACGCGCTGGTCGAGCGCCTCGATGCGATGGTGCCGCACCTGCAGGCGCCGGTGGCGGCACCTGACACCAGCGAGGATTACCACACCCGCGTGCGCGCCATCCTGGCCGCTGCGGTGAGCATGCCGACCCGGACTGCGAAGATCGACGACGCGCTCGACCGCTGGCTGCTGCACCCGGTGTTCGGGCTGCTCACCCTGGTGGTGGTGATGTTCCTGATCTTCCAGGCGGTGTTCGCCTGGGCCACGCCGCTGATGGACGGCATCGAGGCCGGCTTCGGCTGGCTGGGCGAAACCGTCGGCGCGGTGCTGCCCGAGGGGCCGCTGACCAGCCTGCTTACCGACGGCATCATTGCCGGCGTGGGCGGGGTGGTGGTGTTCCTGCCGCAGATCCTGATCCTGTTCGCCTTCATCCTGGCGCTGGAGGAGTCCGGCTACCTGCCGCGCGCTGCCTTCCTGCTGGACCGGATGATGGCCTCGGCCGGCCTGTCCGGGCGGTCGTTCATCCCGCTGCTGTCCAGCTTCGCCTGCGCGGTGCCGGGGATCATGGCCACGCGCAGCATCCAGGACCCGCGCGACCGCCTCGCCACCATCCTGGTGGCGCCGTTGATGACCTGTTCGGCGCGGCTGCCGGTGTATGCGCTGCTGATCGGCGCGTTCATTCCGGCCAGGACCCTGTGGGGCTTCGTGAGCCAGCAGGGGCTGGTGCTGTTCGGCCTGTATGTGGCCGGCATCCTCAGCGCGCTGGCGATGTCGTGGGTGATGAAGAAGTGGCGCCGCGACAAGAGCGAGCACCCGCTGATGCTGGAGCTGCCGTCCTACCGCATCCCGCACCCGCGCGACCTGGCGGTGGGCCTGTACGAGCGCGGCATGATCTTCCTCAAGCGCGTGGGCGGCATCATCCTGTCGCTGACCATCCTGCTGTGGGTCCTGCTGTCGTTCCCGGGTGCACCGGAGAACGCGACCATGCCGGCGATCGATTACAGCTACGCCGGCCAGATCGGTCATGCGATGGCGGTGATCTTCGCGCCGCTGGGCTTCAACTGGCAGATCTGCATCGCGCTGATCCCGGGCATGGGCGCACGCGAAGTGGCGGTGTCGTCGCTGGCGACGATCTACGCGCTGTCCGCGGCCGACGACGATGCCGCGATCCAGGCGCTGACCCCGGTGGTCGCGCATGGCTGGTCGCTGGCGACCGGGCTGTCGCTGCTGGTGTGGTTCATCTACGCGCCGATGTGCATCTCCACGCTGGCCACGATCAAGCGTGAAACCAACTCGTGGAAGCAGGTCGGTTTCGCCACCTTCTACCTGTTCGCGGCGGCCTACCTGGCGGCCCTGGTCACCTACCAGGTCACCGTGGCGCTGGGAGGCGGTTGATGGACGCCGGGCTGCTGCTGCAGTACGTGGTGGTCGCGCTGATCGTGCTGTTCAGCGCCTGGGTGGTGCTGAAGAAGCAGTTCCCGGGCACCGTACGCAAGGTGCGCGGCGCCCTGGCCCTGGCCCTGCTCAAGCCGGGCCGTTCTGCCGCGCTGCAGGCACTGGGCAGGAAGGTCGCCCCGCCGGCCACGGGCGGCAGCGGCGCCTGCGGCGGCTGTGACAGCTGCGGCCCAACCCCGCCAAAGCGGTAACGCCGGGCGTTGCCCGCCGGGTTCGCCCCGGCGTGGGTCAGATCGCGTGCCGCCCAGACGTAGAGCCGGGTTCTACCCGGCTTGGGTCAGATCGCGTGACGCCCAGACGAAAGGCAGCCCCGTAGAGCCGGGTTCTACCCGGCTTGCGTCAGGTCGCGTCACGCCCAGACGAAAGGCGGCGCCGTAGAGCCGGGTTTTACCCGGCTTGCATCAGGTCGCGTCACGCCCAGACGAAAGGCAGCCGGGCAGAGCCCGGCTCTACGGGCTTGCGTCAGGCCGCGTGACGCCCAGACGAAAAGCAGCGCCGTAGAGCCGGGTTTTACCCGGCTTGGGTCAGGTCGCGTCACGCCCAGACGAAAGGCAGCGCCGTAGAGCCGGGTTTTACCCGGCTTGTGTCAGATCGCGCGACGCCCGAACGAAAGGCAGCCGGGCAGAGCCCGGCTCTACGGGTTTGCGTCAGATCGCGTCACGCCCAGACGAAAGGCAGCGCCGTAGAGCCGGGTTTTACCCGGCTTGTGTCAGATCGCGTGACACCCAGACGAAAGGCAGCCGGGCAGAGCCCGGCTCTACGGGTTTGCGCGCCGGCCCGCGCATGGACGGTATTTCCTCTTGTGCAGCCTTGCCCCCACCCGCTAGCCTGCGGGCATGACCACTCCCCCCCTTCGTTTGCTCATCCACGGTGCCTCCGGCCGGATGGGCCAGGCCCTGCTGCGGCTGGCAGCCGGCACCCCCCATCTGCAGGTCGTTGCGGCCGTGACCGGGCGTTCGCCGGCACAGCGCGTCGTCGACGGCGTGCCGCACTTCGCCAGCGCCGAGCTGCCCGGCGCGCCGCCGTTCGATGTGGCGATCGACTTCAGCCTGCCGGAGGGGTTCGATCCCATCCTGGCACTGTGCGTGGAGCGCCAGGCCGGCCTGGTCTCAGGCACCACCGGCATCAGCGAAGCGCAGCGCCAGGCCCTGATCGCCGCGGCCGGCCGTATTCCGCTGGTGTGGGCCTCCAACTTCAGCCTCGGCGTGGCCGTGCTGGACGAACTGGTGGAACGGGCCGCCGCCGCCCTGTCCGGCTGGGATTGCGACATCGTCGAGTCCCACCATGTCCACAAGCAGGACGCGCCGTCCGGCACGGCGCTCACGCTGGGCGAGGCCGCACGCAAGGGCGGCGCGCAGCCGCACTACGCCAGTCTGCGCGCCGGCGACATCGTGGGCGAGCACCTGGTGCAGTTCACCGGGCTCGGCGAGCGCATCGAACTCACCCATCGCGCCACCAACCGCGACATCTTCGCGCGCGGCGCGCTGTTCGCCGCCACCCAGCTGAATGGGCGCGCCCCGGGCAGTTACCGGGTCCGCGACCTGCTCGACGGCCCCGCGCCCGCCCCGGCAGGCTGAACAGGGCACGGGCCACCCTGAACCCGGGGGTGGCCGTGCGTACCCGTACGTCAGCGATTGCATGCAAACGCTGGCGTCGCGGGGTGCTTGCCTTTACAATTCCCGCTCGCCGAATCACGACAGCCGGACCGGTCCCGCACCGCAGTCCGCGCTTTTTTGCAACCGCTTTTCCGTGAAGCGTGGCGTGACTTCGGTGACCCCTCGGTAGCCAAAGTGAGATTCCCGTGACCCAAGCCGCAATCCTCGTCCTCGAAGACGGCACCGTATTCGAGGGCGAATCCGTAGGCGCGCCCGGCCTGTCCGTCGGTGAGGTGGTGTTCAACACCGCCATGACCGGTTACCAGGAAGTGCTGACTGATCCCTCCTACGCCCGGCAGATGGTCACGCTGACCTACCCGCATATCGGCAACACCGGCATGACCGACCAGGACGACGAAGCCCACAAGGTGTGGTCGGCCGGTCTGATCGTGCGCGACGTGCCGCGCCGCCCGAGCAACTGGCGCAGCCAGGTATCGCTGCAGGACTGGCTGCTGCAGCGAGGCGTGGTGGCAATCTCCGGCATCGACACGCGCAAGCTGACCCGCATCCTGCGCGAGCGCGGCGCCCAGAACGGTGCGCTGATGGCCGGCGACGACATCAACGTGGACGTGGCGCTGGAAGCGGCACGCAAGTTCCCCGGCCTGAAGGGCATGGACCTGGCCAAGGTGACCAGCACCGACAAGGCCTACAGCTGGAACGAGGGCCAGCTCGACCTGGATTCCAACACGTTCGCCAGCGCTGCCCCCCAGTACAAGGTGGTGGCCTATGACTTCGGCGCCAAGCTCAACATCCTGCGCATGCTGGCCGAACGCGGCTGCGACATCACCGTGGTGCCGGCGCAGACCCCGGCCGCCGACGTGCTGGCGATGAATCCGGACGGCGTGTTCCTGTCCAACGGCCCGGGCGACCCGGAACCGTGCGACTACGCGATCGAGGCGATCAAGGTGTTCCTGGACAGGAAGGTGCCGGTGTTCGGCATCTGCCTTGGCCACCAGCTGCTGGCGCTGGCGTCCGGCGCGAAGACCATCAAGATGGGCCACGGCCACCACGGCGCCAACCATCCGGTGCAGGACCTGGACGACGGCCGGGTGATGATCACCTCGCAGAACCACGGGTTCGCGGTGGATGAGGCCTCGCTGCCGGCCACCCTGCGCGTGACCCACCGGTCGCTGTTCGACGGCACCAACCAGGGCATCGCGCGCACCGACGTGCCGGCGTTCTCGTTCCAGGGCCATCCCGAAGCCTCGCCGGGTCCGCACGACGTCGCCCCGCTGTTCGACCGTTTCGTGACCCTGATGGCGCAGGCCAAGGCCTGATGTTCCGCTGGCAGACGTGGCAGGGCTGCGGCCCATCCCGCCTGCCGGAAACCGATGAAGCCTGGATTGACATGCTGAAGCCGCGTAAATCCCTCGTTGTCGTGCTGGGCCGTGCCGCGCTGCTTTCTGCGCTGGTCATGGCCCCGGCGATGGCGCAGGACAGCGGCCAGGCGCAGCGGATCGACCAGATGGTGGCGCAGGTTGGGTGGCAGCGGTCGCTGACCCTGATTGCCGATGGTCTGGTTGCAGAAGACCCCGGCCTGAGTGCATTGGATGGCCCGCAGCGCGCGTGCGCGGCGCGGGTGCTCAACGCCACCCTGGACGAGATGATGCGCGAGCGCCTGGCCGAGCGGATGACCGTCGAGCAGGTGCAGCACTGGCTGGATTTCGCCGCCACCCCGGCCGGCGCTGCGTTCATGGCGGCCTTCGCGGCCAACATGCAGGCCAAGCTGGAGTTCGGCGACGACAGCGAGGCGCCGTTGCCGGCGCCGGAGTACCGCGCCGAGGCCGAGGCCTTCATGTCGTCGGTGCCGTTCATGGCCTTCATCAACGCGCTGTCGCGCCAGCCCGGGTTCAATTTCAAGCGAACACAGCAATTGCATCAACGGTTCCAGTCAGACTGCGGTGTCAGCAGTCCCCAAGCTACTTGATCGACAGCGTGCGATCAGTTTCCCCCGCCACGCTGTACTGACTTAGAGAAGACAATGCCCAAGCGCACTGACCTTAAAACCATCCTCATCATCGGTGCTGGCCCGATCGTCATCGGCCAGGCCTGTGAGTTCGACTACTCCGGCGCGCAGGCCTGCAAGGCGCTGCGTGACGAGGGGTACCGCGTGGTGCTGGTCAACAGCAATCCGGCCACGATCATGACCGACCCGGAGATGGCCGACGCCGTCTACATCGAGCCGATCAACTGGCAGACGGTTGAGAAGATCATCGCCAAGGAGAAGCCCGACGCCCTGCTGCCGACGATGGGCGGCCAGACCGCGCTGAACTGCGCGCTGGACCTGGCCGACAACGGCGTGCTCGAGAAGTACAACGTCGAACTGATCGGCGCCAAGCGCGACGCGATCCGCATGGCCGAAGACCGCGAGCTGTTCCGCGTGGCGATGGGTGAAATCGGCCTGGACTGCCCGAAGGCGGCCGTGGCGCACACGCTCGAAGAAGCGATCGACATCCAGACCCGTGTCGGCTACCCGACCATCATCCGCCCGAGCTTCACCCTGGGCGGCAGCGGTGGCGGCATCGCCTACAACCGCGAAGAGCTGGTCGACATCGTGACCCGCGGCCTGGAACTGTCGCCGACCACCGAAGTGCTGGTCGAGGAATCGGTGCTGGGCTGGAAGGAATTCGAGATGGAGGTGGTGCGTGACACCGCCGACAACTGCATCATCGTCTGCTCGATCGAGAACCTCGATCCGATGGGCGTGCACACCGGCGACTCGATCACCGTGGCCCCGGCGCAGACCCTGACCGACAAGGAATACCAGCGCCTGCGCGATGCCTCCATCGCCGTGCTGCGCAAGATCGGTGTGGACACCGGCGGCTCGAACGTGCAGTTCGGCATCAGCCCGACCACCGGCCGCGTGGTGGTGATCGAAATGAACCCGCGCGTGTCGCGTTCGTCCGCGCTGGCCTCCAAGGCCACCGGCTTCCCGATCGCCAAGGTCGCCGCCAAGCTGGCCGTGGGCTACACCCTGGATGAACTCCGCAACGAAATCACCGGTGGCCTGACCCCGGCCTCGTTCGAGCCGTCCATCGACTACGTCGTCACCAAGATCCCGCGCTTCGCGTTCGAGAAGTTCCCGGCCGCCGACGCCCGCCTGACCACCCAGATGAAGTCGGTGGGCGAGGTGATGGCGATGGGCCGCACCTTCCAGGAATCGCTGCAGAAGGCGCTGCGTGGCCTGGAAACCGGCAAGATCGGTCTCGACCCGACCGGCCTGGACCTGGCCAATGAAGACGACATCACCACGCTCAAGCGCGAGCTGAAGGCCCCGGGCCCGGAGCGCCTGTTCTTCGTCGGTGATGCGTTCCGTGCCGGTTTCAGTGTCGAAGACGTCTTCGCGCTGTCGCACATCGACCCGTGGTTCCTGGACCAGATCGAAGAGATCATCCAGGCGGAAATCCAGCTCGCTGCCGACGGTATCGATGCCCTGGACGCCGCACGCCTGCGCACGCTCAAGCGCGCCGGCTTCTCCGACGCCCGCCTGGCCGAGCTGACCGGCACCAACGAAGCGGCCGTGCGCGCGCTGCGTCGCGCCCACAAGGTGCGCCCGGTGTACAAGCGCGTGGACTCCTGCGCCGCCGAGTTCGCCACCAGCACCGCCTACCTGTATTCGACCTACGAGGACGAGTGCGAAGCGGCGCCGAGCAACCGCGACAAGATCATGATCCTGGGCGGCGGTCCGAACCGCATCGGCCAGGGCATCGAGTTCGACTACTGCTGCGTGCATGCGGCACTGGCGCTGCGCGATGATGGCTTTGAAACCATCATGGTCAACTGCAACCCGGAAACCGTCTCCACCGATTACGACACCTCCGACCGCCTGTACTTCGAGCCGCTGACGCTGGAAGACGTGCTGGAGATCGTCGAGCTGGAACAGCCGAAGGGCGTGATCGTGCAGTACGGCGGCCAGACCCCGCTGAAGCTGGCGCGCGCGCTGGAAGCCAACGGCGTGCCGGTGATCGGCACCTCGCCGGACTCCATCGACCTGGCCGAAGACCGCGAGCGTTTCCAGCAGCTGGTCGACTCGCTCGGCCTGAAGCAGCCGCCGAACCGCATCGCCCGCAACGACCAGGAAGCCCTGCTGCTGGCCCGCGAGATCGGCTACCCGCTGGTGGTGCGCCCGAGCTACGTGCTGGGCGGCCGCGCGATGGAAATCGTCTACGGTGAATCCGATCTGGCCCGCTACGTGCGCGACGCGGTCAAGGTCTCCAACGACTCGCCGGTGCTGCTGGACCGCTTCCTGGACAACGCCGTGGAAGTGGACGTGGACATCATTGCCGACAAGGACGGCAACGTGCTGATCGGCGGCGTGATGGAGCACATCGAGGAAGCCGGCGTGCATTCGGGCGACTCGTCGTGCTCGCTGCCGCCGTACTCGCTGTCGGCCGAGACCCAGGCCGAGCTGCGCCGCCAGGTGGTGGAACTGGCCAAGGCCCTGAACGTGGTGGGCCTGATGAACACCCAGTTCGCCATCCAGGTCGGCGACGATGGCAATGACATCGTGTACCTGCTGGAAGTGAACCCGCGTGCCTCGCGTACCGTGCCGTTCGTGTCCAAGGCCACCGGCATGCCGCTGGCCAAGATCGCCGCCCGCTGCATGGCCGGCAAGACCCTGGCCGAGCAGGGCGCGACCAAGGAAATCGTGCCGGACTACTACTCGGTCAAGGAAGCGATCTTCCCGTTCGCCAAGTTCCAGGGCGTCGACCCGATCCTCGGGCCGGAAATGCGCTCCACCGGTGAGGTGATGGGTGTGGGCCGCAGCTTCAGCGCCGCCTTCGCGCGTGCGCAGGAAGCCGGTGGCATCAAGGCACCGCCGCTGGGCAAGGCGTTCGTGTCGGTCCGCGATCCGGACAAGAAGCGCGTCCTGCCGGTGGCCAAGCTGCTGCTGGAACGCGGCTACAGCCTGGTCGCCACCCGTGGCACCGGCGCGTGGCTGCAGCAGCACGGCATGGACTGCGAGATCGTCAACAAGGTCGTCGAAGGCCGCCCGCACATCGTCGATTCGATCAAGAACGGCGAGATCGTGTATATCGTCAACACGACCGAAGGTCGCGCGGCGATCAACGACTCGTTCTCGATCCGTCGCGAAGCGCTGCAGCACCGCGTGACCTATTCGACCACCATTGCCGGCGCCAAGGCGCTGGTGCAATCACTGGAATTCCGTGGCACCGGCCCTGTCTGGTCGCTGCAGGAACTGCACAAGGAGTTGAACGCATGAGAGCACCGATCACCCTGAAGGGCGCGCAGCGTCTGCGCGAAGAGCTTGACCACCTGAAGTCGGTCAAGCGCCCCAAGGTCATCGCTGCGATCGCAGAAGCGCGTGAGCACGGCGATCTGAAGGAGAACGCCGAGTATCACGCCGCGCGCGAAGAGCAGGGGTTCATCGAAGGCCGCATCAAGCAGCTGGAAGGTGAGCTGTCGCACGCCGAGATCATCGACATCACCAAGCTCAACGCCGGCAGCAAGGTGGTGTTCGGCGCCACGGTGGAACTGGCCGATGTCGAGAGCGATGAAGAGAAGCGCTACCAGATCGTGGGCGACCTGGAGGCCGACATCAAGCTGGGCCTGATCGCGATCTCCTCGCCGCTGGCGCGTGCCCTGATCGGCAAGCTGGAGGGCGATGCGGTCACCATCGACGCACCCGCCGGCCAGCGCGAGTACGAAATCGTCAGCGTCCAGTACCTGGACTGACCGCCGATGGCCACGGCCACGCTGCTGCTGCCCGCGCGCAGCCGGTTTCCTGCCACGCCGCTTCCGGAGGACGTGGCCAGGGCATTGGGCCGGGCAGAGCGCAACAGCGTCGAGCCCGGTGAACGTGCCCAGCTGCAGCGGCATTTCCAGCTGCAGCCGGCGCACTGGCCGGTGGCCGCATTGACCCGCCAGCTCGACGTGGGCGATGCCGCCGAGGGCGTCTGGCTGCGGGCCGATCCGGCCAATGTGGTGCCGGACATGCACGGCGCACGGATGATGGGGCACGGCGATACGCTGCGCCCCGACGCCGAGGATGTGGCCCATCTGCTGCCGGCGCTGCAACCGCTGTTCGCCGGGTTTGGCTTCGTCCTGGATGCCCCGGTGCCGTCGCGCTGGTACCTGCGCCTGCCGCCGGGCACGCAGTTGCCGGCGTTCGCCGCGCCCGACGAGGTGCTGGGCGACGATCTGTTTGCCCATCTGCCCGATGGCGATGCCGGCCGGCGCTGGCGGGCGCTGTTGACCGAGGCCCAGGTGGTGCTGCACCAGCACGACTGGAACCAGCACCGCGTCGCGGCCGGCAAGCGGGCCATCAATTCACTGTGGTTCTGGGGCGGCGGTGAGCCGCCGCAGTCCGTGCGGACCGCGCATGCCCAGGTCCGCAGCCGTGAGGCGCTGCTGCAGGCGCTGGCCAAGGCGGCCGGTGTACAGGCCGATGGCGACCAGCAGGTGGATGCGCTGGTTGATCTGCGTCAGCTGCGTTCACTCGATCAGCTTGGCAACGACGCGATCCGTCCGTTGTTGTCGGCGCTGCAACGCGGCGAACTACGTCGGCTGGTCCTCGATTTCGAAGACGGCCTGCGGTTCGAGCTGGAGAAGGGCCAACGCTGGCGCTTCTGGAAGAAGCCGCTGCAACTGCACGACGCGTAACTCCGTTCCGTCCGCCCTTCGAGCCTGCCTTGTCCTCTCCCGATTCCCCCCAGATCCAGCGTCGCGCCATTCCCGTTGCCGGCCAGTGGCCGGCCGACATGCTGCCCCTGCTGCAGCGCGTGTTCGCCGCGCGCGGCGTTACCGATGCCGCGCAGGCGCAGCCGAAGCTGGCCCAGCTGCATGCGCCCGAGCTGATGGGCAGCATGGACGCGGCGGTGGCGTTGCTGGCCGATGCGATCGCCACCGACGCGCGCATTCTGGTGGTCGGCGACTTCGACTGCGATGGGGCCACGGCCTGCGCCGTCGGTGTGCGCGGCCTGCGCATGCTCGGTGCGCGCGATGTGGTGCATGCCGTGCCCAACCGCATGCTGCATGGCTACGGTCTGTCGCCCTCGCTGGTGGCGGACCTGGCGCACCTGCAGCCGGGACTGCTGGTCACCGTTGACCACGGCATCGCCTGTCACGCGGGGGTGGCGGCGGCCAAGGCGCTGGGCTGGAAGGTGCTGGTCACCGATCACCATCTTCCCGGCGAGCAGTTGCCGCCCGCCGACGCGCTGGTCGACCCCAACATCAGCGGCGATGACTTCCCGAGCAAGGCGCTGGCCGGGGTCGGGGTGATCTTCTACGTCTTGATGGCGCTGCGCCGCCATCTGCGGCTGCAGGGCGCGTTCGCTGCCGGCACCGAGCCGGACCTGCTGACGCTGCTGGACCTGGTGGCGGTCGGCACCGTCGCCGACCTGGTGGTGCTGGATGCCAACAACCGCGCACTGGTCTCGGCCGGCCTGCGCCGGCTGCGCGCAGGGCAGGGCTGCGTCGGGCTGCAGGCGCTGATTGCCGCCAGCGGCCGCGACCCCAAGCGCCTGACCGCCACCGACATCGGCTTCGCGCTGGGCCCACGCCTGAACGCGGCCGGGCGGCTGGAGGACATGGCGCTGGGCATCGAGCTGCTGCTTACCGAAGACGTTGCCCAGGCGCGTGAGATCGCCGGCACGCTGGAGCAGATCAACGCCGAGCGGCGCGCGGTGCAGCAGTTGATGACCGACGATGCCGAACGGGCGGTGTCGCGCGCGGTCCTGCAGGCCGAGGGCGAGCGCCCGATCGCGGCGTGCCTGTTCGATCCGGAGTGGCACCCGGGCGTGGTCGGGCTGGTGGCCTCCAAGATGAAGGACCGGCTGCACCGGCCGGTGATCGCCTTCGCGCCTTCCGAGCCGGGCGGCGATTCGCTGCGTGGGTCGGCGCGGTCGATTCCCGGTTTCCACATCCGTGACGCGCTGGCGCTGGTGAACGCGGCCCATCCGGGCCTGATCGACAAGTTCGGCGGCCATGCGATGGCGGCCGGCCTGAGCCTGCCGCACGCGCGGCTGGCGGACTTCCAGCAGGCCTTCGTCGCCGTGGTCGAGGCGAGCATGGACCCGGCCGCGCTGCAGCAGCAGCTGATGAGCGACGGCGAACTCGGCGGCAACGAGCTGGACTTCCACCATGCCGAAGCGCTGCGCCTGGCCGGCCCGTGGGGACAGGGGTTCCCCGAACCGCTGTTCGACGGCCATTTCCAGGTGGCGCGCTGGCAGGTGCTGAAGGAGAAGCACCTCAAGCTCAGCCTGCGCGTGCCCGGTCGCGCCGAACCGATCAACGCCATTCATTTCAGCGGCTGGACCGGCAATGCGCCGGCCAACAACGTGCATATCGCCTACCGGCTGGTCAGTGACGACTACCGCGGCGGCGGTGCGATCCAGCTGATCGTGGAGCACTGCGCCAACGCGTGAGCGCTGCCGCTCACTCCTGCACGCGGGTGATCAGCGTCGGCATCTCCCACGCACCGCCGGCGGCCACCAGCCGGCAGAGACCGGTGCTGGATTCGGCCGTGGGCACGAAGCGGGTGCCGTCCCAGCTCCAGGCGGCGGTGTACCAGCAGTCGCCCAGCCCGCGGCCCTTGCTGGCCGAGGTGATCGTGCGGCCGTCGTCGTCGCCGCCGAGCGTGGTCACCAGCACCGGCGCATAGGGTGCGTGGTCATTGACCACCCAGTAGCCATCGCCGGTGTTGTAGGCCGCGCGCCAGCAGCCCACCGACACCAGCAGCTTGCTGGCGGACAGGCGGCTGACGGTCATTTCCTGCGGCGCTTCGCCCTCGACCAGGCCTTCGCCCGGGCCGAGTGCTTCGCAGTCATCCGGTGAGGTGGCCGCTGCCAGCGCGGCGCGCAGCGCCGGGGAGTGGGCCAGGGCCGCATCGGCCGGGCGGGTGGCGACGGCCTTGCCGAGCGTCACCACCGGCACCGGCAGCGCCGGGAGCACACTGCTTTCGGCAGCGGTGCCCTTGCGCATCAGCGCACCGGGCGTGCCGAGCCGGCCCTGCAGCGCATCCATCTTCAGCAGCACTGCCGACGCGCCGCGATCGGACAGGACCCAGCGCTGGCCATCGTTGCCGATCACGTCGATGTGGCTGTCGCGTTTGAGCGCGGCCAGCAGCGTGGCCACCTGCGGCGCGGTCAGCGTGGCGCTGCCGTCCTCGCGGTTGTAGACAAGGGCGCCCAGCGCGACCCCATTGATCTGCAGGGTCAAGCCCGCGGGGAAGGTGGTGTCGTCGTACTGGCCGAGCATCAGCTCGGCGCTGACCGGCTGGTTCGGGCCGGCACGCCGGGTCAGCAGCACCGACACGGGCGCGTTGCCCCCTTCGTCATCGTTCTGGTAGCCGGCGGCGCGACAGGTGCGGGTGTTGTCGCAGGCGAGCGTCCAGTCGTGATGGGTGAAGCGCTCGCCGGGCGCAGGGACGGCCGCTGCGGCGTGGGCAGGCAACAACGGGGTCAACAGCAGCAGGGGCAGCAGGGCGGGCAGGCGCATCGGACATCCTTGCAGGGGGGCGCGGCGGGGGAGGCGCATCTTGGCCCAGCGGGCGACGGGCGCCAAGCGCTGCCCGCGTCAAACCCCGTTTGCCGGCATCATCCGTTCAACCTGCTGTCATCGGATCGGGAGCGTCACATGGAACGCGCACTTCGTGGGATCGGCATGCTCGGCATGCTGGGGCTGGTCATGCAGGTTGGCACGGTGGATGCGCGCAGATTCCCGCCGCCGCACCCGCCGGCGGTCGCCGTCAATGCGCCGGCCGTGGCGCCGCTGCTGCAGGTGGCGGGCGCGGAGGTGCCGGTACAGCTGCGCGGCGTGGTGCTGGACAGCCGGGTGGTGGCCGGGCTCGGCGAGACGCGGATCGAGATGGAGTTCTTCAATCCCAATGCGCGCGTCCTCGAAGGGCAGCTGGCCTTCCCGCTGGCCGCCGACCAGCAGATCGCCGGGTTCGCGCTGGACATCGATGGCACGCTGCGCGACGCGGTGCCGGTGCCCAAGGCGCAGGGCCGGCAGATCTTCGAGGCCATCGAACGACGCCGGGTGGATCCGGGCCTGCTTGAACAGACCGCCGGCAACCAGTTCCGGCTGCGCGTCTATCCCATTCCCGCCCGTGGCAGCCGCCGGGTCGCGCTGACGGTGCGCGAGACATTGCCGGTGGATGGCAGCGGGCTGCGTTGGACGTTGCCGATGCAGTTCGCGCGCGATGCCGCGCACGTCTCGTTGCGGCTGCAGGCCGTGGGCACGGGTGCGCCGCAGCCGGGCAGTGCAGGGCCGCTGGTTCTCCGGCTGCAGGGCGGCAGCTATCAGGGCCAGTGGCAGGGCAGTGGCGAGGCGTTGCCCGCGCAGCTGCAGTGGTCGCTGCCGCAGGTGCGCCAGCGCGATGCGGTGACCGGCCAGCATGACGGCGAGCGCTACCTGATGGCACAGATTCCGCTGCCGGCACAGACGGCGCCGCGGGTGCTGCCCGGGCGGGTGGGCCTGCTGTGGGATGCGTCCGGCTCGGCGGCGCAACGTGATCGTGCCGCAGAACTGGCGGTGCTGGACCGCTACTTCCGCGCGATCGGCAACGGGCGGGTGCAGTTGACGGTGTTGCGCGACCGCGCCGAAACCCCGCGTGACTTCGACATCCGCAAGGGCGACTGGAGCGCGCTGCGCACGCATCTGGCCAACTTGCCGCAGGATGGGGCCAGTGCGCTCGGCGCCTGGACGCCCACGGCCGACATCAAGGAATACCTGCTGGTCAGCGATGGTCTGTCCAACTACGGCGCGCGCGGCCTGCCCACGCTGCGGCCGGACCAGCGCCTGTACGCGCTGAGCACGGCCGGCGCGCGGACCGACGCGGCACGGCTGCGCGCCTGGACCGATGCCCATCAGGGCCAGACCCTGCTGCTCTCGAGCGCGCGCGACGTGGAAGCGGCGCTGCCGTTGCTGCTGGCCCAGCGCGCCGAGGTGGTGGGCCTGGACGGGCAGGGCGTGGATGCGCTGGTGGCCGACGCCAGCGCGGCCGGACAGGGCTGGTTGCGCGTGCTGGGCCGCGTGCAGCGCGACGCAGGTGAGCTGACCGTGCGTGTGCGGCTGGGCGATGGACGCGTCGAGCAGCATCGGGTGGCCGTTGCCGACGCCCGTGCGCTGGGCGGCCGTCTGGTGGCGGACGCATGGGCGCAGGCCCGCCTGGCGCAGTACGCGGCCGACCCGCAGGGCAATGCCGCCGCGATGCGGGCGCTGTCGCAGCAGTTCGGCATGGTGAGTGCGGATACCTCGCTGCTGGTGCTGGAGACGCTCGACGACTACCTGCGTTACGGCATCCGGCCGCCCGCACCGCTGCGCGGCGACTACGACCGCCTGCACGCGGTGCGCGTTGCCGACGACCAGCGGGCGCGGCAGCGCCGGCTGGACCAGATCGCCCGCCAGTTCGCCGAGCGCGAACGCTGGTGGAACACGCGCTGGCCCAAAGGCGCGCCGGTGGTGGAACAGGCCAAGGTGATGTCCGCTGCACCCGCACCCACGGCGGCCCCGTCACCGCCGCCGCAGGCGATGCTGTATGCCGCCGAGGCCGCGGCAGCCGATGCCGCGCCGGCCCCGATGATGGCCGGCACACACGCACGCCACGCGCCGACCGCCACGGCCCGCGCCGCACGCGCGGGAGGCAGGGCCAACGAGGGCGGGATGGCGATCAGCCTGGCGCCGTGGGCGCCGGACTCGGCCTATGCCCGTCGCCTGCGCGACGCCCGTCCGGACCAGCTGTATGGGCTGTACCTGGCCGAGCGCGAGCAGCATGCCGACAGCACGGCCTTCTACCTGGACGTGGCCGACCTGCTGCTCGCCGCCGGCCAGCGCGACCTGGCCCTGCGGGTGTTGTCCAACCTGGCCGAGATGCAGCTGGAGAACCGCCATGTGCTGCGCGTGCTGGGCTATCGCCTGCTGCAGGCCAAGGCCCCCGCGCTGGCCGTGGCGGTCTTCCGTGACGTACTGGCGATGGGGGAGGAGGAACCGCAGAGCTTCCGTGATCTTGGCCTGGCACTGGAGGCCAGTGGTCAGCACCAGGCTGCGCTGGCGTCGCTGTACGAGGTGGTGGTGCGCCCCTGGGATGGCCGCTTCGACGGCATCTCGCTGATCGCGCTGGACGAGGCGAACACGCTGATCGCACGCGAACGCGTCGATCCCCGTGACATCGATCCACGCCTGCGCCGCGCCATGCCGCTGGACCTGCGCGTGGTGCTGAGCTGGGACAGCGACAACAGCGACATGGATCTGTGGGTGACCGACCCCAATGGCGAGCGCGCGTATTACGGCAACCGCCTGACCTACCAGGGTGGGCAGATGTCGCAGGACTTCACCGGCGGCTACGGGCCCGAGCAGTTCTCGCTGCGCGATGCCAAGCCGGGAACCTACAAAGTGGAGGCCAACTTCTTCGGCAGCCGTGAGCAGCTGGTCACCGGCGCCACCACGCTGATGCTGCGGCTGAGCACCCGGTGGGGCAGCCGCGACCAGCGCGACCAGCAGGTCACGCTGCGCCTGAAGGACCGTGCGGAGACGGTGCTGGTCGGGGAGTTCGAGGTGAAATGAGGTGAGCGGGAGCGGTGCAGGAGGATGTCGCCGCCGCCTACCCGGCGGCGGCATCCCGGTGTACACCGCGCGCGGCCAGCGGCCAGCAGCCCGACAAGGCGATGCCGCCCATGAAGATCGTTGCGTTGCCGATGGCGTTGAAACCCATCTCCACCACAACTGTGTCAGGGAGTGCCAGTGCGATGGCAACCGCCTCCAGCACGGGGCTGATGACAAGATACAGCCCGATCACGGCGAGAACCCGCCCGATCCGCTGCCCCGGCGTGTACGGATCCAGCGGCCATCCGCGCCAGTGCAGGAAGGCGAGGACCAGCAGCAGGCCCAGATAACGCCCAGCGCTGTCTGCCGGGACGAGGTCGGTGGTCAACCCCGCTGCCATCAGGCCAACGCCCAGCGTGGCGAGGAGGAGGTAGCGCGTTCGATTGTGATGCGCGGGCGCGGGCAGACACTGCCAGGCAAACCAACCCAAGGCCATCCCGACCAGCCAGCCACCCAGAACATCGGACAGGAAGTGCCGCCCCAGGTACATCCGTGACAGCGCCATCAACAGCGGCCAGCCGATCAACAGCGCGATCCGCCAGCTCCAACTGCGGATGCCCATGCACAGCACCAGCGCCGTCATCGCCGCCGTGGCCACGCCAACGTGGCCGCTGATGAACCCGTAGTCCGGATCCGGCTGCGCGCGCACAGCGGCAATCGCTTCATCGGTCGGCAGCGCCCAGAACGACCCGGCAGCACCGTTGGCCACCAGGGCGCCGTCCGGGCGACCCTTGTCCAGTACATGGATGTCGACATCGCTTGGGCGTGGCAGCGCCGCACTCTGTTTGATCGCGTGGGTCGCCATCGACATCAGCAGCACCGCCAGCATGATGCCCAGCCCGGCGCGCAGCCGTACGCCGAAGCTGCAGATCACGATGAGCAGGACATAGGCCCACTCGTAGCCCAGTGTGCTGATGAAGCGCATCAGCGGCAGCATCCACCCCGCATCGAAGAATGACTGCAGCCACATATGCCAATGGGTCTGGAACATCCGTATTCCTCCGTGTCGGGCCTCCGCCCGCGTGAACGGCAACGATAGCCGTAGTCGGCGCCGCCCGAAAAGCGGACGCAGCCTTTCGTCGCGGCCAGGTGACCAATGGCGGTCGCCACGGGACGGGTGGGGCGCACTACCATGCCGTGATGAGGCACGCTGACGACCCTTTGCGAATGGACGATTCAATGGCGAACGGCACAGCGGTGCGCTGGCGACCCGGTGCACGGATGCTGGTGTGGTCGGTGATCCTGCTGACCTCCGCGATGGCCAATGCGGTCGTCGAGGTCATGGATGCCCGTCGTCGCGGTGAGGACCTGGGTCTGTGGCAGCCGATGATCTGGGAGCTGAGCAGCGTCTCGATGATCCTGCTGACCCTGCCGGTGCTGTGGTGGGGGTGCCAGCGCTGGCCGCTGCATGCCGATACGTGGAAGCGACGGCTGCCGCTCTACCTGCTGGCGAGCGTGGCGTGGTCGCTGGTGCATGTGGCCGGGATGATGACGCTGCGTCATCTGGCCTACGCCGCGCTCGGGTACCACTACCAGGACGACGCCACCTGGGCGGTCCGCGCGCTCTACGAGTACCTCAAGGACGTCCGCGCGTTCTTCACCTTCGTGGCCATCGAACACTTCTTCAGCTGGTTCGGGCGGCGCCGGCAGGGCGAGGCGCACCTGCTGGTGGCGCCGGACGATGCGCCGCCGGTGGAGGCGGTGGAGCGGCCGGAGCGGTTCCTGGTGCGCAAGCTGGGGCGCGATTTCCTGGTGGCCACCGCCGACATCGAATACGCCCAGGCGGCGGGCAACTACGTCAATCTGCGCGTGCGCGGGCACGACTACCCGTTGCGCACCACGATGGCGGCGCTGGAAGCGAAGCTGGACCCGGCCGTGTTCGTGCGCGCCCACCGCAGTTGGCTGGTCAACGCGCGCCGGCTGGTGTCGATCGAGCCGCTGGACGGCGGCGAGGCGCTGCTGCACATGGACGACGGGGCACGGGTACCGTGCAGCCGGCGGCAGTTGCCGCTGTTCCGGCAGGCGCTGGCGGCAGGGCCCACCGGCTGACGGCGGAGCGCCGCCAGCCGGCCCTGGCATCCCGGCAGACCCGGGATGCCGTCGGCAGCTCAGCGCTTGCCGTCTTTCTTGATCATCGCGTCGATGCGACCGGCGCGCGCTTCCGAGCCCGGGTGCGAGGACATCAGGCCACCTTCGCTGGACAGCTTGCGGAACATGCTGGCCAGTGCGGCCGGGTCGTAGCTGTGGCGCTTCATGAAGCGGTAGCCGTACTCGTCGGCCGCGCTCTCTTCCTTCTGCGAGAACTGCGCGTTGACGAAGCCTTCGGCCAGTTCGCCGAGCTGGCCCTGGGTGAGCTGGGCGATGTTGGCGTTGCCCGACGCGGCCAGGGTGTCGCGGCCGGCCGAGGTCAGCATGGCGGTCCGCATCTTGGTCTTGCTGTGGCCCAGCTTGACGTGGCCGATCTCATGGCCGATCACGCCACGCACTTCATCGTCCGAGGCCATGTCCATCAGGCCGGAGTAGACGCGCACGCAGCCATTGGCCATCGCCCAGGCATTGACGTCCTCGGTCAGGTAGACCTTGAAGTTGAGGCTCAGGCCGTCTTCGTTGGCCAGGCCGGCGGTGATCTTGGCCAGGCGCTGGGCGTAGGGGTTGTTGGCCGGGGCGACCTTGTTTTCCTTGTCCATGTAGACGCAGGCCTGGTCGGCCGCCTTGGCCACGTCCTGGTCGGACAGGGTCAGGGCCTGGCCGGCCTTCAGGCCGGTGCTGGACAGTTGCTTGAGATCGAGGGCCGAAGCGGTGCCGGCGGCCAGGCAGGCGATGACCAGCAGGGCGGCCGAGGATGACTTCCTCATCAGGGTAGAACTCCATGTGATTGCAGGGGCGGCCGGGCGTCCTGCGGGGGCAGGGCTGGCGCGGCCGGCGGGAAGTCTACCGTTGTGGCCGGGATACAGGCGCGATCTGCGTCGAATTCTTGACGCAACCCGCCCCTTCGTGTGCCCGGCGCGCGCTTCACCCCGGCGTGAAGGGCCCGGATGGGCTATCATTGGCAGTCTTTTCGCACGCATTAACTGCCGACATGATCGAGCTCAATCCTGTCCGCCAGCGGATCACCGATCTCACCGATCGCGTGCTCTCGCTCAGGGGGTATCTTTGACTACGACGCCAAGAAAGAGCGTCTGGAAGAAGTAACCCGGGAACTGGAAAACCCGGATATCTGGAACAACGCCGAGTACGCCCAGAACCTGGGGCGCGAGCGCGCCAACCTGGAAAAAACCGTCGGCGGCATCGCCTCCATCCTGGACGGGCTGGCCGAGTCCGGCGAGCTGCTGGAGCTGGCTGAGAGCGAGCAGGACGAAGATACCGCGCTGGCCGTGGTCGCCGACCTGGACAAGTACCAGAAGCACGTGGAACAGCTGGAATTCCAGCGCATGTTCTCCGGCCAGATGGACAACGCGGCCGCCTTCGTCGACATCCAGGCCGGTGCCGGTGGCACCGAAGCGCAGGACTGGGCCGAAATCCTGCTGCGCATGTACCTGCGCTGGTGCGAGTCGCGCGGCTGGAAGACCGAGCTGATGGAAGTGTCCGGTGGCGATGTCGCCGGCATCAAGTCGGCCACGCTGCGCGTGGAAGGCGACTACGCCTATGGCTGGCTGAAGACCGAAACCGGCGTGCACCGCCTGGTGCGCAAGTCGCCGTTCGATTCGGACAACCGCCGCCACACCAGCTTCACCTCGGTGTTCGTGTCCCCGGAAGTGGACGACAACATCGAAATCGACATCAACCCGGCCGACCTGCGCACCGACGTGTACCGCTCGTCCGGTGCCGGTGGTCAGCACGTCAACAAGACCGAGTCGGCGGTGCGTATCACGCACATCCCGACCAACACGGTCGTGGCCTGCCAGACCGGCCGCAGCCAGCACCAGAACCGCGACAACGCGATGAAGATGCTGGCCGCCAAGCTGTACGAGCTGGAAATCCAGAAGCGCAACGCCGAGCGTGACGCGGTGGAAGCCACCAAGTCCGACATCGGCTGGGGCAGCCAGATCCGCAACTACGTGCTCGACCAGAGCCGTATCAAGGACCTGCGCACCGGCATTGAGCGCTCGGACACGCAGAAGGTGCTGGACGGCGACCTCGACGAATTCGTCGAAGCCAGCCTGAAGTCCGGCCTGGCCGTGGGTGCCAAACGCACCGACGCCTGACCGTCGGGGCCGCCACGCGCGGCCCCGATCCGTTGTACCCCCGGCAACGCCCGGTTTCGCAATTCCCCCCGACCATCGGCATGATGGCGGGGACCCAATCCCCCCCCCGACACACACAGACCCACGCCATGAACGATCAGACCGCCGCGCCGCAGCCCCCCGTCGACGAGAACAGCCTCATCGCCGAGCGCCGCGCGAAACTGACCGCGCTGCGCGGGCAGGGCATCGCCTACCCGAACGATTTCCGCCGCGAACAGTTCGCCGGCTCCCTGCAGGCCGAGTTCGCCGACGCCGAACAGTGGACCGCCGACGCGCTGGAGGCCGCCGACCGCCACGTGAAGATGGCCGGTCGCCTGATGGCCAAGCGCGTGATGGGCAAGGCCAGCTTTGCCCAGATCCAGGACGAATCCGGGCGCATCCAGCTGTTCCTCCAGGGCAGCACCCTGGGCGATGCCTACACCGCCTTCAAGGGCTGGGACGTGGGCGACATCATCGCCGTCGAAGGCGGCCTGACCCGGACCAAGACCGGCGAACTGTCGGTCAAGGCCACCAGCATCCGCCTGCTGACCAAGTCGCTGCGCCCGCTGCCGGACAAGTGGCATGGCCTGGCCGACGTGGAGCAGCGCTACCGCCAGCGCTACGTCGACCTGATCGTGACGCCGGAATCCCGCGAGGTCTTCATCAAGCGCTCGCGGATCATCCGCGCCATGCGCGCCTGGCTGGACAACCGCGACTTCCTGGAAGTCGAAACGCCGATGATGCATTACATTCCCGGCGGCGCCACGGCCAAGCCGTTCACCACCCACCACAATGCGCTGGACCTGGACCTGTACCTGCGCGTGGCCCCGGAGCTGTACCTCAAGCGCCTGGTCGTGGGTGGTCTGGAGCGGGTGTACGAGATCAACCGCAACTTCCGCAACGAAGGCGTCAGCACCCGCCACAACCCCGAATTCACCATGATGGAACTGTACGAGGCCTACGCCACGTACAACGAAGTGATGGACCTGACCGAAGGCGTGATCCGTGACGTGGCCAGCAAGGTGCTGGGCACCACCACGGTGGAGTGGGACGGCGCCACCATCGACCTGGCCCCGGCGTTCCGCCGCTGGCGCATGGACGAGGCGGTGCGCCACCACAACCCGGAGATCAGCGCGGCCGACTGCACCGACCGCGATGCGCTGGCTGCCCACTGCGAGCGCCTGAAGATCCGGATCAAGCCGTCCTACGGCTGGGGCAAGCTGCTGCTGGAGATCTTCGAGGCCACCGTCGAGCACACCCTGGTGCAGCCGACCTTCATCACCGACCACCCGGTCGAGGTGTCGCCGCTGGCCCGCGCCAATGACGACCAGCCCGGCTACACCGACCGCTTCGAGCTGTTCATCAACGGCAAGGAACTGGCCAACGGCTTCTCCGAGTTGAATGACCCGGAAGACCAGGCGGCCCGGTTCCAGGCGCAGGTGACGGCCAAGGAAGGCGGCGACGACGAAGCCATGCATTACGACGCCGACTACATCCGTGCGCTGGAGTACGGCATGGCTCCGACCGGCGGCCTGGGCATCGGCATCGACCGCCTGGTGATGCTGCTGACCGGCAGCAGCTCGATCCGCGACGTGCTGCTGTTCCCCTACATGCGCCCGGAAAACTGAGAACTGCATTCCGGGTGGTCCGGGAGGCCCACCCGGGTGGGCTTCCGCTGGCGTGGCCGCACGCGTATGGTTTCTGCGTGGGCTATTGCGATGTTCGGGGGTGATAGCCACTGACCATGATGGGGCGGCGCGGTGCGTGACATGCGCATCACACTGTGACGACGATCATGAACTGGGCGATCATCACCGGAGGCGGGACTCATGCAAGGTGCCAGTGTGCAGAGCGGCGGGGTATCCTCTTCGCTGCATGTTCCAGTGTGGTCCAGGAAGACGGCGGAAGCAGCCTTGAATATTGTCATCGTAGACGATCAAACGTCCGCGCGAACCATGCTGCGCCATGTCATCGAGGACATCGCGCCGGAACTGAGCGTGCACGACTTCGGCGATCCGCTGACGGCGCTGGCCTGGTGCGAGTCGCATCCGGTGGATCTGTTGCTGCTCGACTACCGCATGCCGGAGATGGACGGGCTGGAGTTCGCCCGTCGGTTCCGCCGGCTGCCCAAGCACCGCGACATCCCGGTGATCCTGATCACCGTGGTCGGCGACGAACCGATCCGCCAGGCGGCGCTGGAAGCGGGCGTCATCGACTTTCTGGTCAAGCCGATCCGGCCGCGCGAATTGCGCGCGCGCTGCTACAACCTGCTGCAGCTGCGCCAGCAGTCGGAGAACGTCAAGCAACGCGCGCTGTCGCTGGAACAGCGCCTGCTGGCCAGCATGCACGAGGTCGAGGAGCGCGAACGCGAGACCCTGTCGCGGCTGGCGCGCGCCATCGAGTTCCGTGATGCGGGCACCAGCGCGTACCTGGAGCGCATGGCGCATGTGGCCGGCCTGATCGCCGAGCAGCTGGGTCTGCCGGAGGAGGAGGTCAAGCTGATCGAGATGGCCGCCCCGCTGCACGACATGGGCAAGATCGCCATCCCCGATGCCGTGCTGCTCAAGCAGGGCAAGCTCAACGAGGAAGAGCTGGTGATCATGCGCCGGCACCCGCGCATCGGCTACGAACTGCTCAGTGGCAGCCAGAACCGTTTCATCCAGGTGGGTGCGCTGATTGCCCTGCGCCACCACGAACGCTACGACGGCAGCGGCTATCCGGACGGACTGGTGGGCGATGCGATCCCGCTGGAGGCCCGGATCGTGGCGGTGGCGGACGTGTTCGACGCGCTGATCTCGCCACGCCCCTACAAGGAGGCGTGGAGCATGGAGGCGACCCTGGCCTACCTCTACGCCCAGCGCGGGCGCCTGTTCGACCCGCGCTGTGTGGACGCACTGCTGCGCGGCCGCGAGCAGCTCGATGCGATCTGTGCCCAGCACTCCACGGCGTCGACGCGCCCGGGGATGTGACATGCAGCGTCTGTACCAGCGGCTGAAACACAGGCTGGCGCAACGCCCGGATACCGAGCACGGGCAGGCCATCGTCCGCATCGTGCTGATCACGCTGATCCTCACCTACGTGGCCATGCCCGGGGTGCGCAACGACCTGCCACCCACCCAGTACCACGGCGTGCTGGCCATCGTGCTGACCGGCCTGGGGCTGTCACTGGGGCTGTTCGGCTGGCTGCTGGCGCGGCCGGGGCGCTCGGACCCACGCCGCGTGGCCGGCATGCTGGCCGATTACGGGCTGATCGCGGCGGGCATGGTGCAGATGGGCGAGCCGTTGGCCTGGGTCTACATCGTGGTGATGTGGGTGACCGTGGGCAACGGCATGCGCTTCGGCAACAACTATCTCTACGTCGCTGTCGCAATGGCGCTGGTCAGCTTCGGCAGCACCGCGGTGATGACCCCGTACTGGCAGCAGAATGCGCGCCTGGCGTTCGGCCTGTGGCTCGGGCTGGCGGCGGTGCCGCTGTATTTTTCAACCCTGCTGCGCCAGCTGACCCACGCGATGGACGAGGCGCGCCGGGCCAGCGAGGCCAAGAGCCGGTTCCTGGCCAACATGAGCCATGAGTTCCGCACACCGCTCAACGGCCTGTCGGGCATGACCGAGGTGCTGGCCACCACGCGGCTGGACGATGAGCAGCGCGAGTGCGTGAACACCATCCAGGCCTCGTCGCGCAGCCTGCTGGCGCTGGTGGAGGAGGTGCTGGACATCTCGGCCATCGAAGCCGGCAAACTGCGCGTGACGGCCGAGGATTTCTCGCTGGGCGACGTGATCCAGGCGATCGGCCTGATCCTGCTGCCGCAGGCCAAGGCCAAGCGCCTGGATTACCGGGTCAGGATTGCCGAGAACGTGCCGCCGCTGCTGCGCGGCGACATCGGCCATCTGCGCCAGATCCTGCTCAACCTGGCCGGCAACGCGGTCAAGTTCACCGACCACGGCAAGGTCGAGATCCGTGTGGCGGTGCTCAGCGCCGATGCGCAGGGCGGGGTCCGGCTGCGGTTTGACATCATCGACACCGGCATCGGCGTGGCGCCGGCGATGCGGCCGCGCCTGTTCGAGGCGTTCGAGCAGGCCGACGTCAGCATGGCGCGCCGCCACGAAGGGACCGGGCTCGGCACCACCATCGCCAAGGGCCTGGCCGAAGCGATGGGCGGCGATATCGGCTATGACGACAATCCGCCGCAGGGCAGCCGCTTCTGGGTGGAGCTGCCGTTCGCACCGCCGCGGGTGCCGCTGGGTACGGTCACCCCGGCCCTGGTCGGTGACGGCGAGCAGGACGGCAACGGCAATGTGATCGCCTTCGCCGACCCGTTCCTGCGCCACCGCGCACGCGTGCGCAGCATGCAGATCCTGGTGGCCGACGACCACGAAGCCAACCGCATGGTGCTGCAGCGGCTGCTGCAGAAGGCCGGGCACAAGGTGCTGTGCGTCAACGGCGGTGAAGCGGTGCTGGATGCAATGGCCGAAAGCGACTTCGACGCGGCCATCGTGGACCTGCACATGCCCGGCATGAGCGGCCTGGACATGCTCAAGGAGCTGCGCGTGATGCAGGCCGGCGGCGGGCCGCGCACGCCGGTGCTGGTGCTGAGCGCCGATGTGACCCCCGAAGCGATCCAGCGCTGCACCCAGGCCGGCGCACACACCTTCCTGGCCAAGCCGGTGGTGGCGGTCCGCCTGCTGGACACGTTGGCCGACATCGCGTCCAACGGGCAGCTCAAGGCCAGTGCGCCGATCGTGCGCACCGCGACCCAGCTCGATGGAGTCCTCGACCCGGGCGTGCTGGACGAGCTGGCATCACTGGGCATGGGCGACGGCTTCGAGCGGGAGTTCATCCGCCAGTGCCTGACCGACGCCGATCAGTGCGTGGCGGTGGCCACCGCCGATGGCGAGCGTTCGGACTGGGTGCACTTCCGCGAGCAGGCGCACGCCATCAAGGGCGTGGCCAGCAACCTGGGCCTGGTGCGCGTGGCCAACCGCGCCGGCGACCTGATGCGCATGGCCGACTGGCAGCTCAAGAGCGAATGGCGCCAGCGTCTGTCGGCGCTGCAGGGCGGCATCAAGGAAGGCCGCCAGGCGCTGGATGCGCGGGCCCGCCAGCGCGCGCGACCCAGCGACAACGACAGCGACGTGCGCTGAGCCCTCACTCCGTCGGCGGTGCACTGCTCGCTTCAAGGGCGCTCATGTCCAGACCTGCCGCCTGAAACCGTGCCACGGCGGTCCGCAGGCCGTCCGTGTCGTCGCGGGTTGGTCCCGCACGCCGGATGGCCTCGGCGCAGGTGCGGTGATCGGTGCGGCATTGCTCGGGGTGTTCAAGCCGCGCGGCGGTCATCGCAATCACCACCGCCATGTGCGGAATGGCACGGACCGGCGTGCGTTCGCCGCGGTAGAACGCCGCGAACTGCTGCCGCACCCTCGACGCGGCGGCGGCGGCACCCGGGGCGGAGGCGTCCGTCGGCGCGAGAAGCGACGTCTGGCCCCCCTGTTCAAGCGTGCGCACCTCATCGGCCAGCACGGTCTCGAGAATGAATGCCTCGACCGCGCTGGGCACGTCGTCGGCCGCGAGCGCGTCGGCCACGGGGGCGATGACCAGGAGTGCCGTACACAGGAGCATGCGCATGCGGCGCGGCTCCAGATCACATCGCTGCGGAGACATCAACATCGGTCCTTGAGGATGATGGGGGAGGGCACCATACAGCCGCGCGCCTGATCGGGCCAGCCCGGGTGCGGCGGCCGGGCGACAGTGGTGAAAAGCGCCATAAAAAAGCCCGGCAGCGGCCGGGCTTGAACAACAGCAGGGGAGGGTGGAACTCAGGCGACGTCAAGGGTGGCGCGGCGGGTCTGTGCCTTGATCAGGCGGTCCATCGTGCGCAGCGACTTGTCGCCCAGCGCCAGGGCCGAGTCGACCCACACCTTGGTGATCTCCAGCAGTTCGTCATACCGCACGGCCTGGGCCAGGTTGCGTGCCGCGTTCATGGCCAGGTAGGAGTGCGGAATGCGCTGGTGCTGGCGGATCAGGTCCTCGACGGCCTTCACGCCCTGGCCCTTGGGCACCAGCACGTCCACCACGCCCATCGCGTACATTTCCTCTGCGCTGTACACCCGGCCATCCAGGATGATCTTCTCGGCCAGCTGCGGGGCCACCCGCTTGCACAGGAACGAGTAGGCACCCATGCCCGGGAACAGGCCGAACAGCACCTCCGGCAGGCCCATGCCGCAGCCTTCCTCGGCCACGATGGTGTGGCAGGCCAGGGCCATCTCCAGCCCGCCGCCCAGCGCATCGCCCTGGATCAGTGCGATGGAGCGGACGTCGCCGCCGAAGCCGGTGTGCAGGTGGTGCACGCCTTCCACGCAGCGCTGGGCGTAGGTGAGCAGACGGTCGCGGTTGCCTTCGCGGATCAGGCGGGTGAACAGGTCCAGGTCGCCGCCCAGGTTGTAGGCCGTGGCATCGGAGGCCAGTACGAAGTGGCGCAGCTTGCCGCTGTTGCGCTCGGCCGGCGTGCGCGTGATCGCGCTCATGTAGTTCCACATTTCATCCAGCATGTCCTTGCGGCAGCAGGGACGGACGCCGCTGGTGGCGTCGGCATGCATGAACAGCCAATGTGCGGCATCGTCGCCGGTGGTTTCAGTACGGATGGTGGCGTAGCGGTGGCTGACGGGCAGCTTTTCGATGGTGCTCATGGCGATTTCCTCAACGATGCGGGCCCGCAGGGAGGATGTTGTGGTCGGCGGGCCGGACGGGTCCACACGCGGCGATGCTACACCCCCCGGGCCTGCAGCCATGAAAAAGGCCTGCCCCGTCGCCGGTGCAGGCCCTGTTCGTTCACGATTGGCGCAAACCCTTACGGGGCGGGCGTATCGCGCAGTTCACGGCGCAGAATCTTGCCGACATTGGTCTTCGGCAGCTCCTTTCGGAATTCAACGATTCTGGGGTGCTTGTAGCCGGTCAGGTTCGCCCGGGCGTGTTCCTTGACCTGTTCGGCGGTCAGGTTCGGGTCCTTCTTGACGATGACGACCTTGACCACTTCGCCGGACTTTTCATCCGGTACGCCGACCGCGGCCACTTCGAGCACGCCGGGCATCATCGCGATCACGTCCTCGACTTCGTTCGGGTACACGTTGAAGCCGGACACCAGAATCATGTCCTTCTTCCGGTCCACGATGTAGAAGAAGCCCTGTTCGTCCATGCGCGCCATGTCGCCGGTGTGCAGCCAGCCCTCGGCGTCGACCGCCTTGGCGGTCTCCTCCGGGCGCTGCCAGTAGCCCTTCATCACCTGCGGGCCCTTGATGCACAGCTCGCCGACGTCGCCGGCCGGCAGCGTGTTGCCGTTGTCGTCCTTCACGCAGGCGTCGGTGGACGGGATCGGCAGGCCGATCGCGCCGTTGTACTCGGCCAGGGTCAGCGGGTTGATGCACGCCGCCGGCGAGGTTTCGGTCAGGCCGTAGGCCTCGACCAGAGTCACGCCGGTGACCTTCTTCCAGCGCTCGGCCACGGCGCGCTGCACGGCCATGCCGCCGCCCAGGGTGACCTTCAGCGAGGAGAAGTCGATCTCGTCGAAGCCGGGGGTGTTGAGCAGGCCGTTGAACAGCGTGTTGACGCCGGTGATGGCGGTGAAGCGGGTCGACTTCAGCTCCTTGACGAAGCCCTTCATGTCGCGCGGATTGGTGATCAGGTGGTTGCAGCCACCGAACTTCATGAAGACCAGGCCGTTCGCGGTCAGCGCGAAGATGTGGTACAGCGGCAGGGCGGTGATGATCCACTCCTTGCCCATCTCGATGCCCGACGCGGAGATCCACGCCGAGGCCTGCTGCATGTTGGCGACCAGGTTGCGGTTGGTCAGCATGGCGCCCTTGGCCACGCCGGTGGTGCCGCCGGTGTACTGCAGGAAGGCCACGTCGTCGTGGTCGATCTCGACCTTGGGCAGGGTGTGGCCGCTGCCGATCTTCAGCGCCTGGTTGAAGCGGATCGCGCCGCGCAGGCTGTAGTTGGGCACCATCTTCTTGATGTACTTCAGGACGAAGTTCACCACCAGACCCTTGGCACCGAGCATGTCGCCCAGGCCGGTGGTGATCACCTGCCGGATGGGCGTGTCGGCGATGACCTGCTGCACGGTGTCGCCGAAGTTGTCCACCACCACCAGCACCGCGGCGCCGGAGTCCACCAGCTGGTGCTTGAGCTCGCGCGCGGTGTACAGCGGGTTGACGTTGACCACGGTCAGGCCGGCGCGCAGCACGCCGAAGGTGGCGACCGGGTACTGCAGGCAGTTCGGCATCATCAGGGCGACGCGATCGCCCTTCTTGAGCTGGAGCTCGCCCAGCAGATAGGCGGCGAACTGTTCGACCAGCGCATCGGTCTCACCATAGGTGAGCACCTTGCCGAAACTGGAGTAGGCGGGGCGGTCGCGGAACTTGGCCACCGAGGTGTCGAAAACGGCCGACACCGAGTGGAACTCGTTGACGTCGATTTCGGCGGGTACGCCTTGCGGATAACTCTGCAGCCAGGGACGTTCCAGACTCATATTCCCCCTCCAGGAAACGTGGATGAAATGGTGCGATGACGGAGAGTATCCGTCAGTTCATGCCCCGGCAGCATACCGGGCCGAATGGAAAACGCGAAGGGCCGGTGAAAGCCGCGTGCACGCCAGGTGCAGACAGGGGCCGGCCGCCGCATGGATCTGCACGCATTCCTACAGACGCCACGGCAGGCCGCTGCGCAGAATCGGGTGCTTGACCCAACCAGGAGTTGCCCATGACAGGATTCCATGCACGGCGATGGCGCGGCGGTGCTGCGGCGATGGCAATGCTGCTCGCCTCGGCGGGCGCGCATGCGCAGGCGGCACCCGAACCGCTGCGCCAGCTCGACTTTCCGGTACTGGGGCGCGGCGAGACCGCGCAGTTCCGGGTGCTGGTGCCGGCCCACGCCGGCGGCGAAGGGACGTCCGCCTATGCGGTGCATGCGGTGATCCCCGGTTCCGGGAACGACCGCGGGTACCGGTTCTTTGCGGTGCAGTGCCCGGATGGCTTCAAACAGAATGTGCATGCCGACGACCACGGGGTGGTCTGCCACCTGGGGGGTGGGCTGCCGCATCCGGCATTCACCATGACCGTGAGCGTGCGCAACGTCGACGCGGCCGACGGCGAGACGCGCCAGGACGAAGGGCTGCGCGGTGTGGCGCTGTATGGCGCCGTCACCCGCGCGCCGTGGTTCCTGTACGGCGTGCGCCCTTGACCGGCGGGATGCCAGCGCGGCTGCGCTGGCATCTCCGGTTGTCCCCGCAGCAGGGGACAGGGGGCGGCGGCGGTCCAGGCGCGGCCTTACTGGGCCGCCAACTGGCGCAGCACGTACTGCAGCAGCCCGCCGTGCTTGAAGTACTCCACTTCCTTGGGCGTCAGCAGCATCACGTGCGCCTGGAAGCGCCTGGTGGTGCCATCGGCCCTGGTCGCGGTGACGGTGGCGGTCTTGCTGGCGCCGTCCTGCAGGTCGGTGATGTCGATCGTCTCCGAGCCGTCCAGGCCCAGGCTCTGTGCGTTCTCACCGGCCTTGAACTGCAGCGGCAGTACGCCCATGCCGACCAGGTTGGAGCGGTGGATGCGCTCGAAGCTCTCGGCCATCACCGCCTTCACGCCGAGCAGGTTGGTGCCCTTCGCCGCCCAGTCGCGCGACGAGCCGGTGCCGTATTCCTTGCCGGCAAACACCACCAGCGGCACGCCGTCGGCCTTGTACTTCATGGCGGCGTCGTAGATCGCCAGCTTCTGCGGCTCGCCGCCGCCGACGGGGAAGTACAGGGTGTTGCCGCCTTCCTCGCCACCGAACATCAGGTTCTTGATGCGGATGTTGGCGAAGGTGCCGCGCACCATGACGTCATCGTTGCCGCGGCGGCTGCCGTAGCTGTTGAAGTCGGCCGGCTGCACACCGCGCTCCTGCAGGAAGCGGCCCGCCGGCGAGTCCTTCTTGATGTTGCCGGCCGGGGAGATGTGGTCGGTGGTGATCGAATCGCCGAACAGGCCCATCACCCGCGCGCCGTGCACGTCCTCGATGTGGCCGACCTGCATGGTCATGCCCTCGAAGTACGGCGGGTTCTTGATGTAGGTCGAACTGCCGTCCCAGTCGTACAGGTCGCCGTCGGGCGACTTGATGGTGTTCCAGCGGGTGTCGCCCTTGAACACGTCGGCGTAGTTCTGCTTGAACATCTCCGGCCCGATGGTCGCGGCGATCACGTCGCCGATTTCCTTGTTGCTCGGCCAGATGTCGCGCAGGAACACCGGCTGGCCATCGCTGCCGGTACCGAGCGGTTCGGTGGTCAGGTCGATGTCGGTGGTGCCGGCGATCGCGTAAGCCACCACCAGCGGCGGGCTGGCCAGGTAGTTCATCTTCACTTCCGGGTGCACGCGGCCTTCGAAGTTGCGGTTGCCCGACAACACCGAGGTAACCACCAGGTCGCCGGCGGCGATGCCGGCGCTGACCTCGGTCGGCAGCGGACCGGAGTTGCCGATGCAGGTGGTGCAGCCGTAGCCGACCACGTAGAAGCCGATCTTCTCCAGCTCGGTCAGTACGCCGGCCTTTTCCAGGTAGTCGGTGACCACGCGCGAGCCCGGCCCGAGCGAGGTCTTGACCCAGGGCTTGCGGTCCAGACCCTTGGCGGCGGCGTTGCGGGCCAGCAGGCCGGCACCGATCATCACCGCCGGATTGGAGGTGTTGGTGCACGACGTGATCGCGGCGATGACCACCGCGCCATCCTTCAGGCGGAAGCGGGTGCCGTCCATCTCGACATCGGCATAGCCCTTGGCGAGCTGTTCGTTGCCGACGGCCGCGCCACCGCCTTCGTTGACGAACTTGGACACGTCTTCGTTGCGCTTGTCGCGGTTGGTGGTCAGCCCACCGAGGTTGTCGCGGTAGTTCTGCTTGACGTCTTCCAGCAGCACGCGGTCCTGCGGGCGCTTGGGGCCGGCCAGTGACGGCTTGACCGTGCCCATGTCCAGTTCCAGCGTGGCGCTGTAGCTGGCGTGCGCGGTCTGCGCGTCGTGCCACAGGCCCTGCGCCTTCGCATACGTCTCGACCAGCGCGATCTGCTCCTCGCTGCGGCCGGACAGGCGCAGGTAATTGAGCGATTCCTGATCGATCGGGAAGATGCCGCAGGTGGCGCCGTATTCGGGCGCCATGTTGCCGATCGTGGCGCGGTCGGCCAGTGGCAGGTGCTGCAGGCCTTCGCCGAAGAATTCGACGAACTTGCCGACCACCCCGTGCTTGCGCAGCATCTGGGTAACGGTCAGCACCAGGTCGGTGGCGGTGGCGCCTTCGGGCAGCTTGCCGGTGAGCTTGAAGCCGACCACCTGCGGGATCAGCATCGAGGACGGCTGGCCGAGCATGGCCGCCTCCGCTTCGATGCCGCCCACGCCCCAGCCCAGCACGCCGATGCCGTTGATCATGGTGGTGTGGCTGTCGGTGCCGAACACGGTGTCCGGGTAGGCCACGGCCGTGCCACCTTTGTCGGCGGTCATCACCACGCGGGCCAGATTTTCCAGGTTCACCTGGTGGACGATGCCGGTGTTGGGCGGCACCACCTTGAAGTTGTGGAAGGCCTTCTGGCCCCAGCGCAGGAAGCCGTAGCGTTCCTGGTTGCGCTGGAATTCGATCTTGCCGTTGAGATCCAGCGCGTCCGGCGTGCCGAACACATCGACCTGCACCGAGTGGTCGATCACCAGCTCGGAGGGAATCTGCGGGTTGATCTGCTCCGGGCGGCCGCCGAGCTTGACCACGGCGTCGCGCATCGCGGCCAGGTCGACCACGCAGGGCACGCCGGTGAAGTCCTGCAGCACCACGCGGGCGGGCATGAAGGCGATCTCGATGTCCGGCTCGGCCTTCGGGTTCCAGCGGGCGACGGCTTCGATGTGGTCGCGGCCCACGGTGGCGCCGCCGTCCTCATGCCGGAGCAGGTTCTCCAGCAGGATCTTCATCGAATAGGGCAGGTGGGAGATGTCGAACTGCTGTCCGAGCTTGGGCAGGCTGAAGTAGTCGTAGGTCGTGCCGGCGACATCCAGCTGGCTGCGGGTGGAGAACGAATCGCTCATGCGGGGTGACTCCTCTTGCGGATGGCTTGCATTGGCCGCCCGGGGGCAGGCCTGCTTGCGTTCGCCGATGGCCGATAGGCCCGGTGACCGTCCGAGTATGAACGATTCAGCCGGCCGTCGGCCTGCGGCATCGGGTCTCAGGCTACATGGAGATATGTATCGCTGATGTCATGGGTCGCTGCGTATCCTTATGCCCTGCAAGGCCCGGGGAGGGCCGGAGCGGGGCGGCAGTGGAAGTATGCCCCCGGAAGTATGTATAATTTGTGCATACTTTGGAGGGCGTACCGATGGAAGCCACCGTTGCAGAACGCGGACAGATCACCTTGCCCAAGGCGGTCCGCGACGCGCTGGGTCTGACCAAGGGCACCCAGCTGAAGGTTGAACTGGAGGGCAGCCGCATCATCCTGCGCAAGAGCGTGGACGATGCCATCTCGCGTGCCCGCGGCAAGTTCGCGCTGGACGGCTTCGACTCGGCGCAGGCCGCCGTGGATGCGGTCCGCGACGAGGAATGAGCTGCGCATGATTGCCGTCGATTCCCCGATCCTGATCGAACTGCTCAGCAACGGCCCGCAGGCCGATGCCGTGGAAGCCTGCCTGCGCCAGAGCCTGGTGGGCGGCCGCGTGGTGATCTGCGGGGTGGTGCTGGCCGAGATCTGCGCCGCGCTGCGCGGCGGCGCCGAGGTGCAGGAAGCGCTGGAGGAGATGGGCATCCATTTCAGCCCGCTGGAAGCCAAGTCCGCCCTGCGCGCCGGCGAGATGCACCGCCGCCACCGCCAACGCGGCACCGGCAAGCGCGGCATCGATGATTTCATGGTCGGCTCGCACGCACTGCTGCAGTGCGACGGGCTGATCACCTGGAACGACACGTTTTACCGCGACTACTTCAAGGGCCTGAAGCTGATCGTGCCGCAAGCCTGAGCCCAACCTTTTCACCGCTGTACTCAACCGCATTCTTCAAAGAATCACCCGGGAGTTGTCATGTTGGAAGCCTACCGCCACCACGTAGCCGAGCGCGCCGCGCTTGGCATCCCGCCGCTGCCGCTGAGCGCCCAGCAGACGGCCGACGTCATCGAACTGCTGAAGAACCCGCCCGCCGGCGAAGCCGAGTTCCTGCTCGACCTGCTGACCCACCGCGTGCCGGCCGGCGTCGACGATGCCGCCAAGGTCAAGGCCTCGTACCTGGCCGCGATCGCCCTCGGCAGCGAAACCAATGCGCTGATCAGCCGCGCGCGCGCCACCGAACTGCTGGGCACCATGCTCGGCGGTTACAACGTCGCCCCGCTGGTCCAGCTGCTCGATGACGCCGTGGTCGGCGCGATCGCCGCCGACGCGCTGAAGAACACCCTGCTGGTGTTCGATGCCTTCCACGACGTGCAGGAAAAGGCCAAGGCCGGCAATGCCAACGCCCAGGGCGTGCTGCAGAGCTGGGCCGATGCCGAATGGTTCACCAGCCGTCCGGAAGTGCCGCAGAGCCTGACCATCACCGTGCTCAAGGTCACCGGCGAAACCAACACCGACGACCTGTCGCCGGCGCCGGACGCCACCACGCGCCCGGACATCCCGCTGCACGCCCTGGCGATGCTGAAGAACAAGCGCGATGGCATCGAGCCGGAAGAAGACGGCAAGCGCGGCCCGGTCAAGTTCATCGAATCGTTGAAGGACAAGGGCCACCTGGTTGCCTACGTGGGCGACGTGGTCGGTACCGGTTCGAGCCGCAAGTCGGCGACCAACTCGGTGCTGTGGTTCACCGGTGAAGACATTCCGTTCATTCCGAACAAGCGCTTCGGCGGCGTGTGCCTGGGCTCGAAGATCGCGCCGATCTTCTATAACACCATGGAAGACGCCGGCGCGCTGCCGATCGAACTCGACGTGTCGCAGATGAACATGGGCGATGTGATCGAGCTGCGCCCGTACGACGGCAAGGCACTGAAGGACGGTGCGGTCATCGCCGAGTTCAAGGTGAAGTCCGACGTGCTGTTCGACGAAGTGCGCGCCGGTGGCCGCATTCCGCTGATCATCGGCCGCGGCCTGACCGCCAAGGCGCGTGAAGCGCTGGGCCTGGCCCCGACCGATCTGTTCCGCCTGCCGATGGACCCGCCGGACACCGGCAAGGGCTTCTCGCTGGCGCAGAAGATGGTCGGCCGCGCCTGTGGCCTGCCGGAAGGCCAGGGCATGCGCCCGGGCACCTACTGCGAACCGAAGATGACCTCGGTGGGCTCGCAGGACACCACCGGCCCGATGACCCGTGACGAGCTGAAGGACCTGGCCTGCCTGGGCTTCTCGGCCGACCTGGTGATGCAGTCGTTCTGCCACACCGCCGCGTACCCGAAGCCGGTGGACGTCAAGACCCACCACACCCTGCCGGAATTCATCTCCACCCGTGGCGGCATCTCGCTGCGTCCGGGCGACGGCGTGATCCACAGCTGGCTCAACCGCATGCTGCTGCCCGACACCGTCGGCACCGGCGGCGACTCGCACACCCGTTTCCCGGTGGGCATTTCGTTCCCGGCCGGTTCGGGCCTGGTCGCCTTCGCCGCTGCCACCGGCGTGATGCCGCTGGACATGCCGGAATCGGTGCTGGTGCGCTTCAAGGGCACGATGCAGCCGGGCGTGACCCTGCGTGACCTGGTCAACGCGATTCCGCTGTACGCGATCAAGTCGGGCCTGCTGACCGTGGCCAAGGCCGGCAAGAAGAACATCTTCTCCGGTCGCATCCTGGAAATCGAAGGGTTGCCGGAGCTGAAGGTCGAGCAGGCCTTCGAGCTGTCTGACGCCTCGGCCGAACGTTCGGCTGCCGGCTGCTCGGTGCACCTGAACAAGGAGCCGATCATCGAGTACCTCAACAGCAACATCACGCTGCTGAAGTGGATGATCGCCGAGGGTTACCAGGACGCGCGTTCGCTGGCCCGCCGCATCGAGAAGATGGAAGCCTGGCTGGCCAACCCGGAGCTGCTGGCACCGGATGCCGACGCCGAGTACGCCGCCGTCATCGAGATCGACCTGGCCGACATCCACGAGCCGATCGTGGCCTGCCCGAACGATCCGGACGACGTCAAGACGCTGTCGGACGTGGCCGGTGCGGCCATCGACGAAGTGTTCATCGGGTCGTGCATGACCAACATCGGTCACTTCCGTGCCGCCGCCAAGCTGCTGGAAGGCAAGCGCGACATCCCGACCAAGCTGTGGGTGGCCCCGCCGACCAAGATGGACGCCTCGGAGCTGACCAAGGAAGGCCATTACGGCACCTTCGGCACCGCCGGCGCACGCATGGAAATGCCGGGCTGCTCGCTGTGCATGGGCAACCAGGCGCAGGTGCGTGAGGGCGCGACGGTGTTCTCGACCTCGACCCGCAACTTCCCGAACCGTCTGGGCCGCAACTCCAACGTGTACCTGGGGTCGGCCGAACTGGCCGCGATCTGCTCGCGTCTGGGTCGCATCCCGACCAAGGAAGAGTACATGGCCGACATCGGCGTGCTGGATGCCAGCAGCAAGGACATCTACCGCTACATGAACTTCGACCAGATCGAGGACTATCAGGACGTGGCCAAGACGGTCGCCGCCTGATGTAGTGCCGGGCGCTGCCCGGCACCGATGGACCTCAACAACACCCGGCCCAGGCCGGGTGTTGTTGTTTGACGGCCCCGGGTTCTACCGGCGCCGTGGCGGTGTCATCCGCGTGCCAGGCTCATCAGGCGCTCGGCGATGCGGTCCAGCGGCACCATTTCCTCGGCGGCGCCGAGCTTGTAGGCCGCGCCCGGCATGCCCCAGACCACGCTGGTGGCTTCATCCTGGACCAGGGTGGGGGCGCCGGCGTTGCGCAGGTCGAGCAGGCCGCGCGCGCCGTCGTCGCCCATGCCAGTGAGGATGGCGCCAATGGCGTTGGCGCCGGCGCTCTCGGCCACCGAACGGAACAGGACGTCGACGGCCGGTTTGTGGCGGTTGATCGGCGGGCCGTCGTCGATCCGGCAGCGCCAGCGGGCACCGTCGCGGATCACCCGCAGGTGCCTGCCGCCGGGCGGCAGGTAGGCGTGGCCGGGAAGCACCGCTTCGCCGTCGCTGGCCTCGCGTACCGACATCGCCGAGTGCCGGTCCAGGCGCTCGGCAAACGCAGTGCTGAAGGTGGCCGGCAGGTGCTGGGTCATCACCACGGCCGGCGCGTCGGCGGGCAGGCCTTCGAGTACCACGCGCAGGGCTTCGGTGCCGCCGGCCGAGGCGCCGATGGCGATCAGGCGGTCGGTGGTGCGGAACTGGATCGAGCGCGGCGGCGGGACGGCGGCGGTGGTTTCCAGGGTGATGCGTGGCACGTTGGTGCGGGCCAGGCTGCGCACCCGCGAGCGGGCGGCCATCTTGACCTTGGCGATGATCTCATCGGCATAGCCCTGCAGGCCGCGCGCCACATCGAGTTTCGGCTTGGACACGAAATCCACTGCGCCCAGCGCCAGCGCCTGCAGCGTGGTGTCGGCGCCGCGCTCGGTCAGCGAGGAGATCATCACCACCGGCACCGGGTGCAGGCGCATCAGGTTCTCCAGGAAGGCCAGGCCGTCCATGCGCGGCATTTCCACGTCCAGCGTGATCACATCCGGATGCAGGCGTTTGATCTTCTCGCGCGCCAGCAGCGGATCGGCCGCGGTGCCGACCACCTCGATGCCGGGATCGCTGGCCAGGATCTCGCTGAGCATCTGCCGCACGACCGCCGAGTCGTCGACGATCAGGACCTTGCAGGGCGGGCCGAAGGTCATTCGAACAGCTCCACGCCGCCGGTGACCGGTGCACGCGACAGGCGTGCGCGCACGGCCGATTCGGTGGCGGCCACTTCGGCCTCGTGCGCGTGCGGCAGGCGCTGCACCACCACGCGGCCGGTGTCGGCGAAGAACCACACCTTGCGCGGATGGATGCCGCACAGGTCTTCGGCGATGATCGGAATGTGCTCGGCCTGCAGGTACTGGCGCACGAACTCGGCGTTGCGGGTGCCGACCGGGTTGCTGGTGAAGCCCTTGAGCACGTTGGCGCCGCCGAACACCTTGGCTTCCAGGCGCTTGCGGTGCGCGCCGCGCTTGAGCAGGTCGTTGATCAGCAGTTCCATCGCGTAGCTGCCGTAGCGGGCCGGTGCGCCGTCGCCGACGTTGCCTTCGGGCAGCAGGAAGTGGTTCATGCCGCCGATCTTGAGCACCGGGTCGCGCAGGCACGCGGCCACGCACGAGCCCAGCGTGGTGGTCAGGGCGGTGTTGTCGTCCACGGCCAGGTACTGGGTCGGCAGCAGCTTGGCGGCCGTGACCTGGAAGCGGCTGTCGAAGTAGCGCATCACGTCGTCGCTGCGCGCGGCCTGGTTCATGCCGGGGCTCCGGGCGCGCGCTTGTACAGGGTGCGCCCGCAGGGCTGGATCAGGTCGGCGGCGTGCAGGTAGTTCTCCGAGTGGCCGGTGTAGAGCAGGCCGTCGTCGCCCATATGCTGGATCAGGCGCGACAGGATGCCGCGCTGGGTGGGCTTGTCGAAATAGATCATCACGTTGCGGCAGAACAGGGCATCGAAGGGACCGCCGACGTCGTAGCGGGGCGCCAGCAGGTTGAGCGGACGGAAGTCGATCAGGTCGCGCAGGGCCGGCAGCACGCGGCAATGGCCTTCATTGGGGCCGGTACCGCGCTGGAAATAGCGCTTGCGCACGGCCGGGTCCAGGCCGGAGACGCGGTCGATGGCATAGACGCCCCGGCTGGCGGTGGCCAGCACCTGGGTGTCCACGTCGGTGGCCAGGATGCGCACCGGCGGCTTGAGCGTGCCGAAGGTCTCGCAGGCGGTGATCGCCATCGAGTAGGGCTCCTCGCCGGTGGAGGCCGCGCACGACCACAACTGCAGCGTGCCGTGGCCGCCGCGCGCGCGCAGTTCCTCGGTGAGCTTCTCGAAGTGATGCGGCTCGCGGAAGAACGCGGTCAGGTTGGTGGTCAGCGCATTGGTGAAGGCCTGCCATTCATCGCCGCCGTGGGCTTCGAGCTGGTCCAGGTAGTCCTGGAAGCTGCGCATGCCGAGGGCGCGCAGGCGGCGCGACAGCCGGCCATAGACCATGTCGCGCTTGGCCGGTGCCAGCGAGATGCCGACACGCTGGTAGATCAGGTCGCAGATGCGGCGGAAGTCGCGGTCGGCAAACTCGAATTCGCGACCGGCCTGCGAGGTGGCAACAACGGGGGGAGGGGTGGACACGGCTCAGAACTCCTGCCAGTGGCCGTCGTCGCTGGGCAGCGCGGCGCGTGGCGCACGCGGTGCCGGCGTGGCGGCTGGGCGTGCGGCGGCGTGGCGTGCGGCGGCGTGGTGTGCGGTGCGGGCCGGCGCGCTGCGCACCGGCTGCGGCGCGGCGCTGCTGATCCGCGCGGTCACCGCGCTGACCGCCGCCGCCACCTGGTTGTCGAGGCGGAAGATCGCCACGGCATCGGCCAGCTGCGTGGCCTGCTCCTCCATCGCACGCGCGGCGGCGGTGGCTTCCTCCACCAGCGCGGCGTTCTGCTGGGTGGTTTCGTCCATCTGCACCACGGTCTGGTTGACCTGCTCGATGCCGGCCGACTGTTCCTGCGAGGCGGCCGAGATCTCGGCCATGATGTCGGTCACGCGCTGCACCGAGGCGACGATCTCGCCCATTGTGGCGCCGGCCTGGTGGACCAACTGCGAGCCCTCGGCGACCTTGCCGACCGACGCGTCGATCAGCCCCTTGATCTCCTTGGCGGCGCTGGCCGAGCGCTGCGCCAGGGTGCGCACTTCGCTGGCGACCACGGCGAAACCGCGGCCCTGTTCGCCGGCACGCGCCGCTTCCACCGCCGCGTTGAGCGCCAGGATGTTGGTCTGGAACGCGATGCCGTCGATCACCGAGATGATATCGGCAATCTTCCGGGACGAGGCTTCGATCGCGGTCATGGTGGTGACCACGTGGCCGACCACGTCGCCGCCCTGCGAGGCCACGGTGTGTGCGCCGATGGCGAGCTGGTTGGCCTGGCGGGCGTGTTCGGCGTTCTGGCGCACGGTGGAGGTCAGTTCCTCCATCGAGGCGGCGGTTTCTTCCAGGTTGGCCGCCTGCTGCTCGGTGCGGCGCGACAGGTCGCTGTTGCCGGTGGCGATTTCGCCGGCCGCCTGGTTGATGCTGCTGGCCGACTCCTGGATCTGGCCGACGATGCGGGTCAATTGCGTGACGGTGGCGTTGGCGTCGTCGCGCATGGTGGCGAACACGCCTTCGAAGTGGCCCTGCATGCGTGCGGTGAGGTCGCCCTCGGCGATGGCCGACAGCAGCGCGGACAGCTTGCCCAGATTCTCGTCGCTGACCTGCATCATCGCGTTGAGGTTGGCGATCATCAGGCGGAAATCGTGATCGAAGCGCGCGCTGTCGCCGCGCTGGCTGAAGTCGCCGGCCGCTGCGGCCGTACCCAGCCGTTTGATCTCGGCATTGATGCTGCCCAGGTTCTGCTTGACCGTGTCCACGGTGGCGGTGATGGCGGCCTTCTCGCCAGGATAGCGTGCGATGTCGGCGCGCAGGTCGCCGACGGCGTATGCCTTGACCACCTCCAGCACCGCGTCCATCGTCTGCACGTGGGCGCCGACCAGGGTATTGGTCTCATGCACCATCAACCCGTACTCACCGGGGAAGGCGCTCTCGTCGATGCGGTAGCTGACCTCGCCGGCGTCATGGCGGCGGGCCATGTCGCGCTGGGCGGTGATGACCCCGTGCAGCTGGCTCTGCATGCGCGACATCGCCTCGAGCAGGCGCCCGGGTTCGTCGTGGGCCTGCTCGCCGATGCGGCTGTCCAGCTTGCCGCGCGCGATGCTCTCGGCAACGGTGGTGGCCTGGCGCAGGGGCAGGGTGATGCGGTTGCCGATCAGCCAGCTCAGGGCCAGCACGATCAGCACCAGCGCGCCGCCGGCGGCGGTCATGATGGCGGTGAACACCAGCGCCTGCTGCTGCACGTCTTCCATGTACACGCCGCTGCTGATGACCCACTGCCACGGGGCGTACATCCCGGCATAGGAGGACTTGTCGAACAGCCCTTCTTCACCGGCCTTGGCCCACTTGTAGGAGACCACGCCGCCGCCGAGGCGGGCCATGCCGACCATGTCGTAGAACAGGCGCACGCCGTCCTCCGAACGGAAGTCCTTCATGTCCTTGCCGATCAGGTCCTTGCGGAACGGATGCATCAGCACGCGGTACTGCGTGTCGTAGACGCTGTAGTAGTAGGCGTCGTTGTCGGCGCGCATGCGGTCCAGTGCCATCAGCGCCGCGTCCTTGGCCGCCGCTTCGCTCAGCTCGCCGGTTTCGGCCAGGTGGTGGTAGTGGTCCAGGATGCCGTAGGTCAGTTCGACCTGGATCTTCAGGCTGTCCTTGCGGGTATCGGTCAGGTCCAGGTACTGCATGCGTGCGGCGATCACCGCCAGGGCGATGACGCCCACGGCGATCAGCGCCGTCAGCAGGTTGAGCTTGCGACGGACGGACAGGTTGGAGAAGTACTGGTTCCAGCGGCTGATCAGGGTCATGGGCATGGCATCGTTGGTCGACGAACGTGTCGCGGCAATGCAGTTATCGGCCGCGAACGGCTGCGGTTGAGGCGCGCTGGCTGAGCGTATTCAGGTTGCAGGCGGATTGCGCGGGGCCGCAACGAAAAAGGCTCCGGTGCGTGGGCACCGGAGCCTGTCGTGTGTCTGCCGTGCAGGCGCCTGGGGCGCTTAGAACTCCTGCCAGTCGCCGTCGGCCAGCTCGGTGGCGACCGGGCGGTTCGGCGCGCGACGGACCGGTGCCGGGGCGGGGGCCGAACGGGCCGGGCGCGGTGCGGCAGCGACCGGTGCGGCGACCGGTGCCGGTGTCGGCGCCAGATCGTGCTCGTCCAGCTTGAAGATCGACACGGCATCGCTGAGGTGGCCGGCCTGTTCTTCCATCGCACGCGCGGCGGCGGTGGCTTCTTCCACCAGCGCGGCGTTCTGCTGGGTGGTTTCGTCCATCTGCACCACGGTCTGGTTGACCTGCTCGATGCCGGCCGACTGCTCCTGCGAGGCGGCCGAGATCTCGGCCATGATGTCGGTCACGCGCTGCACCGAGGCGACGATCTCGCCCATCGTGGCGCCGGCCTTGTGCACGAGCGCCGAACCATCGTTGACCTTGCCGACCGAGTCGTCGATCAGGCCCTTGATCTCCTTGGCCGCGCCGGCCGAGCGCTGGGCCAGGGTGCGCACTTCGCTGGCGACCACGGCGAAACCGCGGCCCTGCTCACCGGCACGCGCCGCTTCCACGGCGGCATTCAGCGCCAGGATGTTGGTCTGGAAGGCGATGCCGTCGATGACCGAGATGATCTCGGCGATCTTCTTGGACGAGGTCTGGATCGCGCTCATGGTGGTCACCACCTGGCCGACCACGTCACCGCCCTGCGAGGCAACGGTATGCGCGCCAATGGCGAGCTGGTTGGCCTGGCGGGCATGCTCGGCGTTCTGGCGCACGGTGGAGGTCAGTTCCTCCATCGAGGCAGCGGTTTCTTCCAGGTTGGCGGCCTGCTGCTCGGTACGGCGCGACAGGTCGCTGTTGCCGGTGGCGATTTCGCTGGCGGCCGAGCTGATGGCCTGGCTGGAATGCTTGATGCGGGTGACGATTTCGCTGAGCTGCTCGGCGGTGGCGTTCGCATCGTCGCGCATGCGGGCAAACACGCCGTGGAAGTCGCCGTGCATGCGCACGCTCAGGTCGCCCTGCGACAGCGCGGCGAGCAGGCCGGAGACCTGGTCGATGCTGCTGGCGTTGGCTTCGAGCAGGCCGTTGATCTGCTGGGCCAGCTGCAGGAAGAAGCCTTCCTTGCCGGCATCGTCGATGCGGCCGGACAGGTCGCCGGCGGCGGCCTGGGCGATGACGCGGGCCACTTCGGCTTCGACGGCCGCTTCCGGGGTACGGTCACGCCATTCGACGACGTGGCCGACGGTTTCGCCCTGCTCGTTGGCGATGGAGGACACCACCTGCGCGAACTGCGCGTCGCCGAACTGCATCGGACGGCGGCTGACGCCGTGCTGCTTGAGCTGGCTCAGGGTGCGCTGGTCCATCTCGTTGCCGTGTTCGAGCACGGTCACCGGCTTGCCGATCAGCGAGGCGGTGGCGTCGAAGTCCGGCAGATCCTTGCGGATCTCGTCCTGGTACTGGGTCAGCGTGTGCTGCAGGGCGCGGTTGCTGTAGACGATGTTGAGGCTGTCGTCGGTCAGGTACACGCCGGTGGAGCTGTAGTCCAGCGCGGTGCGGATGCGCAGGTTTTCGCGGGCGATCGCCTGGTCGGTCTCGGTGCGCTCGCGCAGGTCGCGCTGCATGCGCTGCATGGCCTGCAGCAGGTCGCCGACTTCGTCCTTGCGGGTGACATCGATGTGGCCGTCGAGCTTGCCGCCGGCAACGTCGTTGGCCACCGAGACGGCACCGCGGACACTGCCCACCAGCGAGCGGGCGAACAGCCACACCAGCACCAGGCCCAGCGCCGCGCCGCCGAGGAGGGCGATCACGGTCAGGGTGGCGGAGGCGGCGTAGGTGGCTTCGGCTTCGTCGCGCGAGGCGCGGGCGAGGCGGTTGTCCTCGGCAATCAGCGCTTCGAGCGCGGCCGAGGCCTTGAGATGCGAGGTGCGGGTTTCACCGACGAAGGTGTCGACCGCGTCGTCCGGCAGGTCCAGTTCGAGCATCTCGGTGACCGAGTCGTAGGACGCCAGGGCGGCGGTCCAGTCCTTGGCGAAGGTGTCGAACAGCTTCTTCTGCTGCGGATTGTCGATCAGGGCGGGGTACTTCTTGATCGAGGCGTCGATCCTGCCGCGCAGGTCGGCGGCGCGGGTCTTGGCCTCGGCCTTGACGTCGTCGCTGGCGCGGATCAGGCCCTGGTAGGCGGAGTTGCGATATTCACCGACCATGCCACGGATTTCGCCGGCCATGCGGATGCTTTCCATCCGGTGCCCAGCCAGTTCGGTGGTGACGTTGTTGAGCGAATACAAGCCACGATAGGCCACGATGCCCTGGAGCAGCATCACCAGCAGGATGACACCGAAGGTGAGCATCAGCTTGGGCATCAGTTTGAGGTTGTTGATCCACGGCATGGGCGGTGCAGTCTCCGGTGGCAAACGCGTCCGGGCGACTTGCCCGGTTGCAGCGACCACGCCGGCCAGTGCCGGCGTGGCATGGCGTACAGCGAATTACTTGATGTTGGCGAGCTTCAGGCCGGCCGGCGAGCTGACTTCGATTTCAGCGCGCGAGGCATCGCGGGCGATCTTGCCGATCACGCACACGGTCTTGCCTTCCAGGGTTTCCAGCGGGAAGCTGAACTTGCCGCGGTTGGCGCCGGCGATGCGGGCCGAGAAGGTGTGGCGCGGGAAGGCGCCGCCCATGTACAGGAAGGTCGGCTGGCCTTCGGAGCCTTCGGCGTAACGCGCCTTCTCAACCTTGCCGCACACCATGCCGTCCTTGCCGACCGAACGCGGGGCCATTTCCGGCGGAATCATTTCGGCCGACTGGGCGAAGGCGGACGAGGCGGTGGTGGCGAGCACGGCAGCAGAAAACAGCGCAAACAGGGACTTCATCGGATGGTTCTCCGGAGGATGTGGACAAATTGGCCCGGCCTTGGGGTGTCCAGCACAGCCGGGTCCTGATTCCAGCTATCGGCCACGCGCGCGGGAACTGAAGGGCCAAATTCGACCTTCGTCGCAGTGCGCGGCGGCCGCGGGCCTGTCATCAGGCGGCGACGTCGTCGAGGGTGGCCGTCTGGCCCATGTCGGCGCTGTCCAGCAGGGTCTCGATGTCGAGCAGGATCAGCATGCGGTCGTCCTGGGTGCCGATGCCGGAGATGAAGCGGGTGTCCACGGCGGCGCCGAACTCGGGCGTCGGGCGGATCTGCTCGGCGCTGAGAGGGATGACGTCGGAGACGCTGTCCACAACGATGCCGACGACGCGGTCTTCGACGTTGAGCACGATCATCACGGTGAAGGCGTCATAGCGCGCATTTTCCAGGCGCAGCTTGAGGCGCAGGTCGATGACCGGGACGATGGTGCCGCGCAGGTTGATCACGCCCTTGATGTAGTCCGGGGCATCCGGCACGCGGGTGACCGAGTCGTAGCCGCGGATTTCCTGCACCTTGAGGATGTCCACGCCGTAGTGCTCGGCGCCGAGGGTGAAGCTGAGGTACTCGCCACCGGAGCTGGCGGCGCTGCTGTTCTTGTCGTTCATGGAGGCAATCCTGGGTCGGGCGTGGCGGTCGAAAAACCGGGCGTCACGCTGGATATCGGCCTGGGACGGAGCGACTTTAGGCGGGGCTGGGGCGGGCTCCGTTCAGCTTTCGCCGTTCTTGCGTGCCTTGCGCTGGCGGTCGATGCGGAAGATGTAGCGCTGGATCGCGCTGTCCGCGCCGCGCGGAAGCGCGTCGAAGCGCAGGCCGACGCGTTTCATCTCCACGCCGTTGGGCAGCTTCTGCGCACGCATGTTGCAGGCCACCAGCGACAGGGTGATCGGGCTGCTGTCGGGCAGTTCCAGCCGGCAGCCGTCGTAACGCTTCTGCAGGCCGAAGACCGGGCAGTCCTCGGCCACCGTGACCGCCAGGCCGCCGCCGCTGATGTCCACCACGCGCAGCGTCAGGGCCTCGCTGCGGTCGTCGTCGATCGGCAGGATCAGCTTGGGCGAGTCGGTGATCGGCGTTTCCAGCCGGTACAGCTCGCGCCGCTGCAGGTGCACCAGCTCGGTCGGGAACGCGGCGCGGAAGCCGACATGCCCCTCGTTGTGGATGCGCACCAGGCCATCCAGCCGGAAGCGGACCATCACCCGTTCGAGCTGGCCGAAGCACAGCAGGTGGTCGGCCGCTTCGGCGGCGCGGTTGGAGGTTTCCGAGGGGCTGCCGTCGAGCAGCAGTTCGTCCTCGTCCTCGTCCAGTTCCAGCACCGCCGTGGGGAACGACTGGTCGCGGCCGTCGATGTGCGCATTGATCAGCGAACGCTGGTCGATGAGCGCCTGCAGCAGCTGGCGGATCTGCCGGGGGTTGCGGACCAGGTACTTGTCATCCGTGCCCGGATCGGGCGCGGCATGGGTTCCGTCGTGTGCGAGAAGGCTGCCTTCGGACATGGAATCTGCTGGGTTGGGCGAATGCCGGCATCACGCGATCCCGGGGCGTAGTCCGTTTATCGGCATCAGATCACATTTATGTAGGGCGAATCTCGGTAGGGCCGGTCCGAAACGACGACACCCCGCCGGGGCGGGGTGTCGGATCAAACGGTGTGCCTGGGGCGGCGCGGCATCAGAACTCCTGCCACTCCGTGTCATTGGCCAGTGCCGGCTCGCGGGCCGGCGCGCGGCGCGGCGGTGCGGCGACCGGGCGCGGACGTGCTGCGGGGGCCGGGCGTGCCGGTGCGGCCGCCATCACCGGGCGTGCGGCTGGCGCGGCGGCCGCCTGGCCGTCGAGCTTGAACAGCGCCACGGCATCGGTCAGATGGCCGGCCTGTTCTTCCATCGCACGCGCGGCGGCGGTGGCTTCTTCCACCAGCGCGGCATTCTGCTGGGTGGTTTCGTCCATCTGCACCACGGTCTGGTTGACCTGCTCGATGCCGGCCGACTGCTCCTGCGAGGCGGCCGAGATCTCGGCCATGATGTCGGTCACGCGCTGCACCGAGGCGACGATCTCGCCCATCGTCGCGCCGGCCTGGTTGACCAGCTGCGAGCCCTCGGCGACCTTGCCGACCGACTCGTCGATCAGCCCCTTGATTTCCTTGGCGGCGCTGGCCGAACGCTGTGCCAGCGTGCGCACTTCGCTGGCGACCACGGCAAAGCCACGGCCCTGCTCACCGGCACGGGCAGCTTCGACGGCGGCATTCAGCGCCAGGATGTTGGTCTGGAACGCGATGCCGTCGATGACCGTGATGATGTCGGCGATGCGGCGCGACGACGCGTCGATCTCGTGCATGGTGCTGACCACCTGGCCGACCACGTCGCCGCCCTGCGAGGCCACGGTGTGCGCGCCGATGGCGAGCTGGTTGGCCTGGCGGGCGTGCTCGGCGTTCTGGCGCACGGTGGAGGTCAGTTCCTCCATCGAGGCGGCGGTTTCTTCCAGGTTGGCCGCCTGCTGCTCGGTACGGCGCGACAGGTCGTTGTTGCCCGACGCGATCTCGCCGGCCGCCGTGCTGATGCTGGACGAGGCCTGCTGGATGCGCCCGACGATCTGGGTCAGCTGGGCAACGGTGGCATTGGCATCGTCGCGCATGCTGGCGAACACGCCGTGGAACTCACCGTGCATGCGGGCGGTCAGGTCGCCGTTGGCGATGGCCTGCAGCAGCTGCGACAGCTGCGACAGATTGCCGTCGGCCACTTCCATCATCGTGTTCAGGTTTTCGATCATGACCCGGAAGTCGTGCTCGAAACGCAGGCTGTCGCCGCGCTGGCTGAAATCGCCGGCGGCCGCGGCCTGGGCCAGGGTCTGGATCTGGGTGTTGATCGCCAGCAGGCTGGCCTTGGCCGCATCCATCGATTCGTGCAGGATCGCGCGGCTGCCCGGCAGGCGGCGCGCATTCTGCGACAGGTCGCCTGCCGCGTACTGGTTGAGCACGTCGATGGCGTCCTTGATCGCATCCAGGTGGTCGAACACCACGGTGTTGGTGCCGACGGCCAGCTCACCGTAGACGCCGGGGAAATCGACCGGCATGCGGTGGGAGATGTCCGGGCCGGCATGCATCGCGGCCATTTGACGGGTTTCGTCGGAATAGCGGCGCAGCATGGTGGTCATCTCGCCGGTGGCGGCCAGCATCTGGCCGGCTTCATCGGCGCCGGCGGTGCGGATGGTGACGCTCAGGTCGCCACGGGCTACCGACTTGATCGCATGCACCGCCTGCGACAGCGGACGGGTGATCACCCTCGAGATGACCACGGCCAGCGCGCCGGCCACCAGCGACAGCAGCACCATGCAGGCGATGATGGCGATGACGCTGGTGCGATGGACGGCGTTGGCATCGGCGATCTTGCTTTCCATCAGGCTGTTGCTGAACGCACCCAGCTCTTTCAGGTCGTCGAACAGGGTGCGACGGGCCGGGCGCGACTTCTCGTCGGAGACCTGACGCGCCAGGGCGCCATCACCGGCAGCCACGGCGGCGCGTAGTTCGGCATTGGCGTGGAAGTAGGCGTCCACGTCGGCAGCCACCTTCTTGAACAGCGCCCGCTCACGGTCGCCGGCCGGCAACGCGGCGTAGGCAGCCAGTTCATCGCGCACGAGCTTGGCGGTGGTGTCCATGCGCGTGTTGTAGTCGGCGACCTTTTCCGGCTGGTCGAACATGCTGACCTGCGCCATCTCGTAGGTGCGGAACTCGCCGAGCTGCGAGCGCACTTCGCCCAGGTGCTGCACCGACGGAATGTCGTTGCCCGCCATCGCGGCCAGCTGGGCATTGGCACCGTTGAGGCGGACCAGCGCGAACACGCCGAGAACGACGGTCATCAGGGTGGTGAGGGTGAACCCCACCGCAAGCTTGCGGGCGATGGGCAGATCGTGGAACCACTTCATGGTCGGAACTCCGGGCAGGGCGGGGTGCACAGCCGTGGGGTGCTGGGCGCAAGGGGCGTTTCGAAATGCGGGGGTGGGGCGTGGGAGGCGTGACGATGGTGTCAACGCTCTTCCGGGATAACGGCGCTGTGACGCCGCAACTTGAGTGTTGGATGTCACATTTTTTTGTGGACCAAGGCAGGGCGGCCGTCGATGCACACGCAAGCAATGGCGGGGCATTCGCGTGGCGAAAGACGGGTCGCAGTCTGTACGCCGGCGTATCGACGCCAATCAACATCACAGTTTCAGGGGAACACAGGACGACGTGCGGGACTGCGTGGAGCCGGCCAGCGGCCG